>DAMDCT010000001.1:0-21628 GCA_032091455.1 Oscillospiraceae bacterium
AACAGTTTAATTTAGATCCAGTAATTGGCGAGTATATGGCTAAATATCCAGATGTTAAATTAAATGTGGAGAGAGTATCATCCGAGGATATGGGAGCAGCTGAATATACTAAAAAACTTGCGGCTGACATAATGTCTGGAAAAGGTCCAGATTTAATAAGCTTGGATGTTGGTACATTTAAGTATTCAAACGTGTATAAAATGATGTCTACAGGGGTATTTGCAGATTTAAATGAGTTTTTTGATAATGATTCTGATTTGAATATTGAAGGTTTCAACAAAACTGTTTTTAATGCTGGAGTTTTTAAAGACAAACGGTATATTGTTCCATTAGAGTACTCCATACCTATTATGCTATCAACAGAATACCTTATTAACAAAACAGGTATTAATACAACAAACTGTAAAGATTATTTTGGATTTACAAGTGAAATAGAAAAATATTTAGAAGCTAATAAAAATAATACTAATGCATTTAGCATTTTTGGACTACCTAAAATGATTAATAATTATTATCAGTATATGGGGGTTAATATACTGGATTATGAAAACAAAAAGGTTAATATTGAGACTTCTGAATTTAAGCGTGCAACAGAATTTTATAAATTATTATATCCACAGGAATTAATAAAGAATAAGGAAAAAGGATTAGGCTATTATAAGTCAACTGATTTAGAAGAGAATAAAATGATTTTCAAAAGTTACAAAAGAGGAAATTGTTTAGATTACTTTTTTTCAGATTCAATGAGAGTAGCTCAAGTCGATAAGCCTGTTGCAATGCCTATTAAGGATATTAATGGGGGAGTACAGGCACAAATAAGTGACAGTGTAGCTATAAGAAGAAATAGTGCAAACAAACAAAATGCATATAACTTTATCAAATTGATGCTTTCACCAGAGATGATGAAAGGTCGTCAATTTATGAATATTCCAATAGGAAACACAATTGCTAGAAACCTATGTATCAACTATACAAAAACAGGTTACTTTAACTTTAGTGATGGAATAGAACGCAAAGCGATTTCTAATGAATATTGCGACGAATATATGAAAATAGCAGGAAGTGTAACAGGAGCGTATTTCCCTACTTCTTATGAAATTAAATTGTTTGAACTCATGGAGCCATTTTATAAGGGCGAAAAGAGTTATGAAGAATGCATCAAAAATGCAAAAGACCAAATGGAGATTTATATAACGGAGTGATTATGAAATAATTAAGAAGGTAATTATATGAAAAATCTAATATCAATCATCCTAGCAACACTAATAATTTGTCCATTACTAACTGCATGTAATGGCAGTGGAATGGGCATGGGTAAGGTGAAACAAACGAATAAGGAACTGACGATTTATATTAATGAGGGAACTAAGTTTAAATATCAGTCGGGCATATATGCGTTTAAAAATGAGCATAAAGATATCAATGTTAATATAGTGGATTATTCTCAAATGTCTTTTGATGAATTCGGAGATAAGCTTTCAGCAGATATATTAGCAGGTAAAGGACCAGATGTCATAGTATTGGATCACCATTTCTTTAGAAGAAGAGATGTATATAAGATGATGACATCCGGAGTATTTGCGAATTTGAATAGTTTTACAAAAAAGGATAAAGATTTTAACGCAAAAAATTTTAATATGACAGTTATAAAAGGCGGAGCAATTGATGGTGATCAATATATTATGCCTACAAATTATAGAATCCCAATCCTATTAACTACTCAAACAACAATGAAAGAAACAAACATTTCTTTAGAAGAAAATGATAGTTACATGGGTTTGATGGATCAATTAATCAAGTACGTTAAAGAAACTCGAAATAATCCAGATAGTAGGAGGGTATTTAGGCTTACAAAATCACTTAGGTATTATACCAATTATATAGGATTAAACATATTGGATTACAAAAACAAAAGGGTTAATATCAATACTCCAGAATTCAAGCAAGCCACACAGCAATATAAAGAGTTATATTTGCAAGAAACTGCTGAAGTCGGTGAGGAAGTAAATGGAACAGATGAAGCTACAGATGCACTTTTTAAAAAGAAAACAATTTTTGAAAATTGTACAAATACTGGTTCATTTGATGGAGTTTTAATGCAAGCAAGCGCCATCTTGAATTTTGATACACCAATAATGGTACCTCTTCGTGACGTTGATGGTGGAATGCAAGCAATGATTAGTAATGCGTTTGCAATTAGGAGTAATAGTCCAAATCAACAAAATGCATATGATTTAATTAAATATTTAATGTCTGAAACAGTGCAAGATGGTGTGTATCCTTTAGAAATTCCAATTGCTAAGAAAAGCATATTGCATATAAGTGAACATTACAAGAAGAATGGCTCGATAAAATATATAAGTAGTTCAGGTGAAATAAAGTTTCCCAGTAAGGATGTACCTGAACAATTCTTAAAAAAATTTTATGATTTAACACAACAACCTACAGGGGCATATTTAATAAGTCCTGTAATACGAAACAAGGTATATGATGGCATGGAACCATATTTCAAAGGAGAAAGATCATATGAGGAATGCGTAAAAGAATTGCAAGAAAACTTAGAGATTTATATAACGGAGTAAACTATGAAAAAATTGTCTGCAAAAAAGCATATACAGTTAAAATGAAAATTTTAACTGTATATGCCACACCGTTTATTATAGAGTCTTATAAGTACATAAAACCACAAAAGCAAAAATCTCGCCGATTATTACCGACGAGATTTTTTATGGTGACCCACCCGAGATTCGAACTCGGGACCCTTTGATTAAAAGTCAAATGCTCTGCCAACTGAGCTAGTGGATCATTCAGTTTTAACGCTGTTTTCAGTGTTTTGTGCTTGTCCTTCTCTAGAACGCTTGTTTATTATAGCAAAGTAATAACAGTTTGTCAACACTTTTTTCATATTTTTTAAAATTAATTGTTTTCTTGTCGTTTTAAGAGCATAATAATGTTTGATTAGATGTTTAGTATATGCTATAATCATACATATAATCGTTAATAATAGCTCACTATTATTAATGAAGAATAGTGAACCTATATTTTAACATGAGGTGATGTGCTTGTCAAACAGACAACAGAATATAAGAAATTTTTGTATAATTGCTCATATAGATCACGGTAAGAGTACACTTGCAGATAGAATGCTTGAACTCACGAATACTGTTGCCACTAGAGAGATGGAAGAACAGCTACTTGATAATATGGATATTGAACGTGAGCGTGGTATTACAATAAAAGCTAGAGCAGTTGCATTAAGCTATACAGCTTTAGATGGTGAAACTTATCAACTTAATTTAATTGATACTCCTGGTCATGTCGATTTTAATTATGAAGTCTCACGTTCATTGGCTGCATGTGAGGGTGCAATACTTGTAGTAGATGCCTCTCAAGGCATTGAGGCACAAACATTAGCAAATACCTATCTTGCTTTAGAGCATAACTTAGAGATAATTCCTATTGTAAATAAAATTGATCTTCCTTCAGCAGACCCTGAAACTGTTTGTAAAGATGTTGAGGATGTAATTGGCATACCTGCAATGGATGCTCCTCGTGTATCTGCTAAGATGGGTACAAATATTCAAGCGGTGCTTGAAGCCGTTGTAAAACAAGTTCCACCACCAATTGGTGATGAAAATGCACCTTTAAAAGCACTTATATTCGATTCATATTATGACACTTATAAGGGTGTTGTTATATATGTTCGTGTAAAAGATGGCAAAGTTAAGGTTGGAGATACAATTAAAATGATGTCTAATGGTGCGACATATAATGTTGTAGAGGTTGGATATATGGGTGCAAAATCAATTGTACCATGTAAAGAACTATCTTCAGGTGAGGTTGGGTACGTTGCTGCAAGTATTAAGAATATCGTTGAAACACGTGTTGGTGATACAATTACCAATGCACTTCGTCCTGCAACTGAAGCATTAGCAGGCTATAAGAAGGTAAATCCAATGGTATTCTCAGGTATTTACCCATCAGATGGTGCTAAATATGGTGACCTTAGAGAGGCATTGGAAAAGTTACAATTAAATGATGCATCTCTTGTGTTTACTGCTGAAACGTCGCTTGCTTTAGGGTTTGGATTTAGGTGTGGATTTTTAGGGCTTTTGCATATGGAAATTATCCAAGAGCGTTTAGAGCGTGAATTTAACCTCGATTTAATTACAACTGCACCATCAGTTATATATAAAATAACACTTACCAATGGACAAACAGTTATGATAGATAATCCAAGTAACTATCCTGATGTTGCACTTATTGCAACGGCTGAAGAACCTATGGTTAAAGCAAATATTCTTGCTCCACATGATTATGTTGGTAACATAATGGACTTGTGTCAAGATAGACGTGGCGTGTTTAAGGATATGAAATATCTTGACCCTACTAGAGTTGAAATGCACTATGATCTTCCTTTGAATGAAATTGTATATGATTTTTTTGATGCGCTTAAGTCAAGAACAAAAGGCTATGCATCTTTTGATTATGAAGTAAAAGGTTTTGTTCCATCAAAACTTGTTAAACTTGATATTTTGTTAAACGGCGATGTAATAGATGCATTGAGCTTTATCGTTCATACTGAAAAGGCATATGCTCGTGGCAGACGAATTGCTGAAAAGCTTAAAGAAAATATTCCTAGACAAATGTTTGAAATTCCAATTCAAGCTGCAATTGGTGGCAAAATTATAGCAAGAGAAACGGTTAAAGCAATGCGTAAAGATGTACTGGCAAAATGTTATGGTGGTGACATTACTCGTAAGAAAAAACTACTTGAAAAGCAAAAAGAGGGTAAAAAACGTATGCGTTCTCTTGGAAATGTAGATGTGCCACAAGAGGCATTTATGGCAGTTTTAAAACTCGATGAATAATTAAGCAAAATAAAAAAATATTCCCTTGTCGTCGTGTGGTAACAGGGGAATATTTTACGATTGAGTAAAGAGTATTGTTTATAGTTTTTCACATAAAGTATTATCAAAATTTAGATATAACAAATTGCTCAAAACTTCTAGTATGTGCGAGAGGAATGGTCATAATTATGGATCCTAAATCTTATATTGTTCAAAAAATTGATGGGGACTATGCTGTGCTATTACGCACAGATATTGAAACTGATGATACACTTTTTATTGCAAGGGCCTTGCTACCTATGGATATTGATGAGGGAACAAAGTTATTGTGGGAAAACCTTATGTATACTATTATTGATTAATTACTAAAAGTTATATTTGATGAAACGGTATGAATTGAAACAGTATTTGAATCTATACAATTACTTTCATTAAATACACTGTTTTTAATCTTTCCACAAACACTGCTAAAATTACTTATAAAATTATATGTACTTGGTACGCTGAGATTAACACCACCCGAAACCGAGTTAATTTTAATTCTTTTAAAGTTATCTTTTAAAAAAACTACAACTTCTCCAGAGATAGTGCTAATATTAATTAAACCATTTTGCAGTTGATCATTTTTCAGTGATACATTCTCTGCTTTAATCATTCCTGATTTTGTTTTAAGTGTAATGTCATTTGACCTTGCTGTTTGAATATCAATATTTCCAGTTACAGAGGTTAGAAATAATTTATTTGAACAAATTTTTTGTGCAATGACACTTCCTGAATTAAGATTCAGTTCTAATTCATCCGCATTAACATCTTGTATTAGACAATTGGCAGAGTCACCATTTATGTAGATTTTATTGTTGTATTCTCTTGGTATATAAACTTTTGTACAAACATTAGTTAAACAAAATACGTCACAATTCTCATCATGTTTATCTAGTACTACATAAACAGTATTTCTCATTTTAACTACCTTTATGTCAAAATTAATTGTATAGTTAGATTTTTCAAAGTAAAACTCAGCTAATATTTCGTTTTTGTCATATGGAATTAATTCTAGTTCACCAATAATTGCGTGTATAATAAGATTATCAATGTTATCAATATTTTGACATGCAGTGTAAGCTAAAGTTTGTTGGGACGCTATGAATTTATTCATATAAATTGTTCTCCTGATAAAATATATTAATATTATAGTATTTTTATTTTATCACCCAATAATGACCATGTCAACGTAATAGTTATAATATTGAAATTGCGTTGAAGTAATATTAAAAAAAAGAGGGATTGACATGAATAATACGTTGAAAATTAAGTTCTTATCCTCACTTGAAAAGTGTTTTGTTGAGGATAGCATTGACACAAAATCACAGCTTTTAAGTATTAGTATGCTGAAAAATGAAAGATACTCGTTTTGTATCGCATATCAAGAAACTGATAATGAAATTTGGGGTAAAGCATTAGCAACCGCAAAGGTTACGTCAAATCTTAATGCAGACATCAGTGTGAAAAAAATTGAAAACGTCCCTGTTATAATGGCGGCATATCATAATAAATATGATGATAACTATATTAAACGAACATCAGGTCTATATCCAGATTTACTCACCCCTTATTCTAATTTAGATAAAGAAAGTAATAGTGATACGCTATACTTAGTGCCAAATAATCTTAATGCACTATGGGTTACAATAGAACCAAATGAGAAAACTCAAGCAGGTACTTTTGAAATCGAAGCGAGTTTTTATGCAGAAGATGGCACACTTAGAACTTCTGAGAAAATTGAGTTGAAAGTAATTGATGCACTCCTTCCAGATCAAACATTTACAGTTGCTCAATGGTTATATGCTGATTGCTTATCATCATACTATGATGTAGAGGTATTATCAGATGAGCATTTTAGAATAATTGAAAACTATATTAAGACAGCCGTAAAGTATGGCATTACACAGATATTAACTCCAGTATTAACTCCACCTCTTGATACTGCCGAAGGTGGAGAACGTCCAACGGTTCAGCTTGTCGAAATAGTTAAAGAAAACAATGAATATAGTTTCAAATTCGATATGCTTGATAAATGGATAGAAATGTGCGAGAGATGTGGAGTTAAGAAATATGAAATTGCACATTTATTCACACAATGGGGAGCGAAACATGCACCAAAAGTAATGGCTACTGTTAATGGCGAATACAAACGCATATTTGGCTGGGAAACAGATGCATTTGGTGATGAGTACAAGCAATTTTTACGTTCTTTACTAAAAGCATTAGTTAATCATCTTGATAGTAAAGAAATAGAAAAGAGCAGGGTTGTGTTTCACATTTCAGATGAACCATCTCTAGAACACTTAGATAATTATATTAAGGCACAAGAATTTGTGTCAGATATACTTGCTGACTATAAAATAATTGATGCACTTTCAAACTATGAGTTTTATGAACAAGGCATTGTAAAGCATCCTATTCCATCAAATGATCATATGGATAAATTCATTGAAAACAAAGTACCCGATTTATGGACGTATTATTGCTGTGCTCAATGTGTGGATGTAAGTAATCGTTTTATTTCAATGCCATCAACACGTAACAGGATAATAGGAACCCAATTTTACAAATATAATATAACAGGGTTTTTGCATTGGGCGTTTAACTTTTACTATAACCAATTTTCAAAAGGACTAATTGATCCATATCGTATAACAGATGGCGAATACTTTTCCCCTTCTGGTGATACATTTAGTGTATATCCCGCAAAAGATGGCACAGCATATGAGTCTATTAGGCTAATTGTGTTTTATGAGGCATTACAAGACCTCAGAGCAATGCAATTATGTGAGCAACTATATTCACGTGAGTTTGTGATGGGGTTAATTGAAAATGAGCTTGAAATTCCAATAACATTCACACAATATCCTCATGAAGCAGAATATATATTGTCCCTAAGAAATAAAATTAATAGTGCTATTGAAAAAGCTACGTTATAAAATTAAAAATGCACTAAATATCTGTATAAACTTTGTATATTTCCATTACTTTACAAATGCGTTTTATGGGTATAGAATATATAGTTATACGAAGTATTTGTTAAGGAGGACCAGTTATGGAATATATATTAAAAAATATGATGGAACCATTAGTGATTGAAAAGGTAGAGCAAACAATTAATTCATTTGATTGTTGTAAATGTGAAATATGTAAATTGGATATTATATCTTATGCTTTAAATCAACTTCCCCCAAAATACGTAGCAACACATATAGGTGGTTTATATGCCAAATTAGCAACGGTTTCATATCAGCATGAAGCCGATGTATTGAGTGCAATTAATAAAGCAGTTAAAATAGTAAATCAAAATCCTCGCCATGGACTTTTAGCTTAATTGAAGTTATCTTTTATTTAGTTGATATATGGTTTATCCAATTGGACATATGATATATAGACATAGATTACAATTACAATTTAATTTCATAAAGCAAAACAGCTCAGGTTATTTTAAGTAACTTGAGCTGTTTTGCTAATTATTTTTGGAGAAGACGACTATTTATAAATTGGACCATAGTGTTTACAAGCTTGATAGTCAGCAGACTCTAAGCTTTCACTTCCAAATGATGCCCATGAATGTGGACGATAAATTTTTTCTTCTTCAACGTTGTGTAGAGAAACTGGAATTCTTAGCATACTTGAAAGTGTAATTAAATCACTTCCTATGTGACCATATGCGAATGCACCGTGGTTTGCACCCCAGTTTGCCATTACACTGTAAACATCTTTGAATGCACCCTTACCAGTAAGCTTAGGAACAAACCAAGTAGTAGGCCAAGTTCTATCAGTACGCATATCAATGATATTGTGGATTTCATCATCTAGTAATGCAGTATATCCCTCTGCAATTTGAATTGTAGGGCCTACACCCTCAACAATGTTCATTCTTATTAATGTAACAGGCATTTCACTGTGAGTTTTAAAGTGAGAGGAGAATCCGCCACCTCTGAAATACTCATAATTTGCTCTATCCCAGTCAGTTGCATCAGTAATAGCTTTAATATCACTATCACTCATATCCCACCATTGTTTCATACAACCGTTGCCGTTTTCATCTTTAGCAAGACCAGTTCCGTCAAGAGCTGCTGCACCTGAATTAATAAGATGAATAAAGCCATCTTTTGCAATACCTTTTAGTTCTTTACCAGTTGCACGAAGAACAGCTTCAGGGCTCCAATATGTTCTAATATCAGCAAAAACTGTAGCAGAGTTAGTAAGTAAATTAGCTAATAACATTGCTGTGCCGTTTAGTGTATCATTTTCAGTTGCAAATGGAATAGGAGCACGTTTTCCGTTCCAATCAAATGTTGTATTGAGGATTGCTTCCATAAAGTCACCATTTGGTAACCAGTCAGTCCAGTTCCTTTGACCTTGAAAACCGCCTGCAATAGCATTTTTGCCAAGAGCCTCTTCGTGCCAGCCTAAGTCGTTAAGCTTATTATTTCCAATAAGTATATCTCTACAAACAAGTGTTTGTTTTACAATGAACTCCCAGTCTTTATCAGCAGGGATTACTTTTGAAGCTGTAACTATCTTAGGAAGATTTTTGCCCTCATTGCAGTCAAAACCTTCTTTAAAGGTTTCTTTTATCCAAGCTAGTGCCTTGTCATATTCATCATGGTCATATATTTCTAGTGTAATTCGACGTAGAATTTCAGTCATATCAACCCATTCTGCGCGAATTCCAAGATGTTTTTGGAAGAATGTTGGGTCACAGAATGAACCCATAATACCCATTGCAACGCTACCAAAATTAACATATGATTTATTTTTCATAGAACCAACTGCGATTGCACATTTTGCAAAGCGTATGATTTTTTCTTGTACATCAGCAGGAATAGTGTTATCATTTGCATCTTGAACATCATGTCCATAGATTGAGAATGCAGGAAGACCTTTTTGTGCATGTGCAGCTAAAACTGCCGCAAGATATACAGCACCAGGACGTTCAGTCCCGTTAAATCCCCAAACAGCTTTTACAGTAAGAGGGTCCATGTCCATAGTTTCGCTACCATAGCACCAACAAGGAGTAACTGTTAGTGTTCCACATACATTTTCTTTTGCAAATTGTTCAGCACAAGCTGCAGCTTCGGCGCAACCACCAATTGTTGTATTTGAAACAACACATTGTACAGGTGTTCCATCAGAATAAAAAAGTGTTTTGCTTATTAATTCAGCCGCAGAGTTTGCCATTGCCATTGCTTTTGCTTCAAGACTTTCTCTAACGCCTCCCCATCTTCCGTCAATGGTTGGACGTATACCGATTTTTGGATAAGTCATAATAATACACCGCCTTAATTATTTTAATAATTCTTTAAATTGTTTATAATTATCTTCCCAAACTTTATTTGCTTGATTTTGTTCAGGACGATAGGTAACTGGGATAAATGAATTCTTAATGATTTCTCTTGCTTGTTTTATGTCTGAAATCTCGCCTAATGCAATAAGTTGAACTGCAACATTTCCAAATGCTGTGGCTTCTATTGGTCCTGCAATAACATTGCAGTTAGTAGCGTTTGCAGTAAGCTGGCATAATAAATTATCTTTTGTGCCACCACCAACCATATAAATATTTTCATATTCTTTATGGGTACAAGCCTTTATTTGGTTAAATGAGTATTTATATTTCATTGAGATACTTTCATAAATACAACGAATAACTTCGCCATCAGTTTTAGGTACATATTGACCTGTGCTTTTACAAAATTCTTTTATTCTTGTTGGAATATCTCCACTAGGAACGAATTGTGGGGCATCTGGGTCGATAAAGCAAGCAAAAGAAGTACATTCCATTGCTAAATTCTCCATATCAGCATATGAGTAAGACTTACCTTCACGCTTAAATTGTCGACGTGTTTCTTGAATAAGCCATAATCCTATGATGTTTTTTAAGAAAGTAGTTGTGTCATTGTATCCACCCTCATTTGCAAGATTGAACTCTTTTGATTGTTCACTGATAATTGGTGATTTAAGTTCTGTTCCAAAAAGCGACCATGTGCCACATGAAATGAATATAAAGTCATCATTGATTGCAGGAACTGAAACCACTGCACTAGCAGTATCATGAGAAGCAACAGAAATTACTGTTTTACTTTTAATGTTAAGCTCATTACATATTTCATCAGAAATTTGTCCAACAACTGTCCCAGCCTTTATGATTTGAGGGAAAATTGAACGTGGAAGGCTTAATTTATCAATAAGCTCAAAATCCCATTCTTTTGTAAATGGATTTAAAAGTTGAGAAGTTGATGCAACTGTGCTTTCCGCATATTTTTTTCCTGTAAGCAGATAGTTAAATAAATCTGGAGTAAGCAAAAACTTATCTGATTGAGAAAGTATATGTGATCGGTTTTTTGATACTGAATAAAGCTGAAAAAGTGTGTTTAATTCCATGATTTGATTACCTGTTTTATTGTAAAGCTCATCATAGCTAATCACTCCACAAACTTCATCAATCATTCCACTAGTTCTTTTATCACGGTAGTGAATTGGGTTTTCAAGTAAAGAGTTTTCATTAGAAATTAATCCAAAGTCAACACCCCAAGTGTCAATTCCTATACTTTCAAAAGTAGAAGTGTTTTCAGCCTTTAACAACCCTTGTTTTATTTCATGAAGTAGACGTAAAACATCCCAATAAAGAGTACCATTAATATAAACAGGGTCATTGTCAAATCTATGTATTTCAGTTAGCTCAATTTTAGTTCCATCAAACTTACCTAGCATTGCTCTACCGCTAGAAGCGCCAAAATCAAATGCAAGAACATTTTTGCCCATAGGTTTCACCTTCCCTATTTGTTATATTTTTTATAACCTGGATGACGACCTGTTACTTTATAATAAGGGCGCAATGCAATTAGCTTGTCAATGTTTTCTCTTGAAATATCATTTGAGCCACCTAAAATAACAGCATTAATTGTGATTTTTGCCCATAGTTCTAGACTTTCCATACGATAAAAAGCAGTCAAAACGTCACTACCAACAGCCAATGCACCATGGTTTTCAAGCAACATAACATCATGTTCTTCAAGATATGGCTCTATTGAGTTAGGAACTTCGACTGTAGAAGGTGTTCCATATGGAGTTAATGGCACTGAACCAATAACCGCAACATCCTCAATCATGTTGTACATATCCATTGCTTTGTGTGCGACTGCAAAACCAGTAGCACCAGGTGGGTGTGCATGAATTACTGACCAAACATCATCTCTTTTTTGATAACAACGCAAGTGCATTTTTATCTCACTTGATGGTTTGTATCCGTCAGTTGCTTCTAGTATATTTCCTTCTTTATCTATTAATATAAGCTTTTCAGGTGTAATAAAACTTTTACTAACACCAGTTGGCGTAGCTAAAAATTCATTATCTGATATTTTAACTGTAACGTTTCCGTCATTAGCGGCTACCCATCCTAATTGCCACATCTTGTGGCATATATCGCAAATTTGCTCTTTTGTTTCCTGCAGTTTTTGTTTGTCCATTATAAACCTCCATAATTGCTTAATATGATTTTAGTGTATCAAATTTAATGCTCATTGTAAATAAATTAAATTATTGTTGAAAAAGACATATGATTTATGATAAAATCAAATCAAAATAAATCATAATAGTTCAAATATGAAAGGAATGTTTATAATGTTTCAAGAACAACGTTGTGATAAAATATTAGAGATATTAAAAGCTAAAAAGAATGCATCAATTGAAAGCTTATGTAAAGATGTATATTGCAGTATAGCCACAATGAGAAGAGATCTAATGGAACTTGAGAAAATGGGGCTAGTACAACGCAGGCGAGGTGGAGCATCAATAGTTACAGGGGCAAATGCAGAATATTCTCACACGTTTCGTGATATGAAAAATCAAAAGGAAAAAGCTTATATTTGCTCAATTGCTGATAATTTCATATCAAATGGTTTTTCAATTTTTCTAGACTCAAGCAGTACAGTCTTTTCAATATGTCCAATGTTGGAAAAATATAATAACATATCAGTAGTAACTAATGGTATTGCAACTGCATTTAGTCTGGCAGAAAGCGGATGCGCAGATACATATATAGCTGGTGGGCATATAAAAAGCGGCTCAGTTTCTATTGTAGGTGAATTTTCTAGTGAGTTCATTAAAAATTTCAAGGCTGATCTAGCTATTTTGTCATGTCGTGGAATAGACGAACAAGGGACATATGAGGCAAATCAACAGCAAGCATTAGTTAAACAACAGATGATGAAAAATGCTAAGTCTACTATTGTACTTTGTGATAGCAGTAAGTTTAGTCAATCATATTTTTACAAGCTCAGTGGATTTGCTAATATTGAAGCAGTAATTACTGACAAAAAACCAGATGAAAATATAATAAAAGCAATTATACAGACAGGTTCTGATATAATGTATTAGTGTTTATTCAACAAAATGCGTTCAGATGTGTTGAATAAGTGGATTTAATAATGTATTATTAATTAAGGATGGATTTATTCCATGAAAATTTAAATTATAAATTATTGATAATGACAATATGAAAGACAAAGGAATACAAATGAAAGCGTTTTTTACAAAATTAATATCAGTTAGATATATGTTAAAGCCACAACAAAAAAGTGGAGAATTGCCAACTTCAAGAGATGTATATGATACTTTTTATAGAATGGCATGGCCTAGTGCAATAGAAGCCGTATTAATATCATTAATTGGTTCGGTCGATACTATGATGGTAGGTGGACTTGGGCCATCTGCAATTGCGGCGGTCGGGATAACAAATCAGCCAAAATTCATATTACTTGCAATGATATTCTCTTTAAATTTGGGAGTTACTGCAATTGTAGCAAGAAGAAAAGGTGAAAATGACATCGACGGGGCAAACGGTTGTTTAAGGCAATCGCTTATTATAAGTCTTACTCTTTCCTTAATAATGGGATTATTAGGGTTTGTATTTGCTAAACCTATATTATTGTTTGCTGGTGCAAAGCCTGATGTAATAGGTTTAGCTACTTCATATTTTAAAATAATGATGATAAGTATAGTGTTTACTTCAATCAGTCTTACTATAAATGCCGCACAACGTGGGGCTGGAAACACAAAAATATCAATGAGAACAAATATTGGTGCCAATGTTTTCAACCTAGGCTTTAACTATTTGTTGATAAATGGGATACTCTTCTTCCCTAAACTTGGTGTGAATGGTGCTGCAATTGCAACAGTCATTGGTAGTATTGTTGGATGTTCAATGTCAATTCGTTCGTTGTTTTATCGTGCAGAGTTCTTGGAATTTAAACATAAAGTCAGCTGGAAGTTTGACAAAAAAACTATAAAGGCATTAGTTGGCATTAGCGGGAGTGCAATGGTAGAGCAGGTGTTTATGCGAATTGGTTTCTTTTTATATGCAATGATTGTTGCCTCACTTGGCACAATTGCATTTGCGACGCATCAAATATGTATGACTATTTTAAATTTATCTTTTGCCTTTGGAGATGGACTAGCAATAGCATCGTCATCACTGGTTGGGCAGAGTCTTGGTGCAAAGCGGCCAGACATGGCAATTGTGTATGGGAAAACAGGGCAAAGAATTGCTTTTGCCGTATCAACAGTATTGTTTTTAATATTTATATTTGGCAGAAATGTGTTAGTAGGGTTGTTTACAGACGATAGTCAAATAATTGCACTTGGTGGAATAATAATGATTGTTATAGCTTTTTCAACTCATGCGCAAACCTCACAGGTTGTGGTTTCGGGTTGTTTGCGAGGTGCAGGAGATACAAAATTTGTTGCAATGACATCACTTATTAGTGTTGCAATAATACGTCCATTTTTAACATGGGCTTTATGTATCCCTTGTGGATTTGGATTAGTAGGAGCGTGGTTTGCGCTTATAATTGACCAAGTAATGCGGCTTATTATTAACTTTGCAAGATTTAACGGCGGAAAATGGACGAAGATTGACATATAAAAAAATCAAGCGGATACTTTTTATGTATTGACTTATAATTGACAATATGTATTAAAAGCATTATCATAATATAAATTTAAATAGTGTAGTTTACAACACCGTCATAATTACCATTGATTCAAGCAAACGTAAATATATATCTTCAAGCATATCAATAGGTAGGGGATTTTCTCCCTTGCCTATTTCTATTGTAAAGCCAGGTCGAGCAAATTTTTGAATAAAGTAATCCTTAAATCCACCGTGAGAGCATAGTCCGTTGTTTTTTATTAACTTATATCCACTAGAATTTGATAAAAGCTTAGCTATGTAGGCACTTCTTACAGGCGTGGTATCTCCATATTCATAAAAAATTTCTTCTCCTTGAGAATGAAATGCATATGTTGATTTTACATTGTATCGATTGCATAGTTTAACCATTGCCATTGTTTCGGGTTCGCTATGGGCAAATTTGCCTCCGTATTGTCTTGCACAGGGCCCAGTTATGCCATTTTGCACCTCCATTTTTTTTAATATTGCATATCCTGCATCATAGTTATGATTAAGGTCAACACCTCTAGCGTTAGCTTGCCAACTTTTAACTGATTGTTCTTGAAGATGCTGTACAAATGTAGAAAATTCTCCAGCTGATTGTGCACCCTCTAATGCAATACTTACACCATCAGGATTTACCATGGGAACGATTAAAAGACCTCTTTGAGATAGACTTGTATTTAGGCATATGCCGGAAATTGTGGTTTTCTCTCTAACTGCAAGGCTTAAATGCTCAATATATCGGACAAGCAAGCTGGTTGTAAGCCATTCTTGTGCGTGAAATGCTCCTGCCATTAGTGTAACAGAACTCAAGTTTCCAATACCTAATGCAAAAATCTGCCTGGAAAGAACAGATTGACCAATTGAAAACACTTGCAAAAAGGGAAACTCTTTTTTTAGTTCCATAACCTTATTGACATAGCTTCTATAACATGGTGGTGAGGTGTAAAAATCATTTAACATATAATGCCCTCCATTAAAATGTGTTACGTGGATACTAATTTATATTGAAGTTTAATAGCATTTATGTAATAATAAAATTAATTGAACTTAATTAATTAGGTTCAATGGATATAAAAATTGGACTAGGGCGATTGAGGAGAAATTAGAAATGAAATTAACAGAAGAAACAATAAATTCAACACTTGTATATGATGGAGTTATATTAAAAGTAAAAAAGGACGAAGTAATGCTTGAAAATGGACAAACTGCTGTTCGTGAGGTTATTTGTCATAATGGGGCAGTATGTATTGTGCCTATAACCGAGGATAACATGGTTTATATGGTAAGACAATATAGATACCCTTTCTCTAGAGTAATGCTTGAAGTTCCTGCTGGAAAAATAGATAAGGGGGAAGATCCACTAAAAGCCGCACATCGTGAACTAGAAGAAGAAATTGGAATGAAAGCAAGTGAACTTATTTATATTGGAGAGTTTTACCCTTCAGTTGCTTTTTTAAATGAAGTAATTCACATGTATATAGCAAAAGGATTAACACCATCCAAACAAAATCTTGACGATGATGAATTTCTAAATATAGATAAGATACCACTTGATAAATTATGTGATATGATTATGAGTAATGAAATTAAAGATGGAAAAACAATTGCATCCATATTTAAAACTAAAAATTTATTATAATCTTAAACTTTTAATTTGATAAATTATTATTAGAAAATATGAATACCATGCTAACTATATTGGGCAACATAATAATTGTACTGAAGATTGGTGTTCTATGTAAAGTACTTAAAACGTTTCAAACATTTGTATAAAACTGCATATATTAATGTTTATACAAAAATCAATTAATATAAATACTATCATTAGGAGTTGTTTTACATTGAGTAGTGATTTTGGACCAAAAACGATTAAAGATTTAATGCAACATTTGCGTCAAAATAAAGGCATCGAGGTTAAAGACGAACATACAAGACAATTAATTAATTATGGTTATTATCATGCATATAAAGGCTATCGTTTTTTTAAAAAACCTGAAAGTTTAATACCTTATACAACGTTTGAGCAGATTATTGCAGTAATAGACTATGATAATGGATTGAAGGCATCATTTTATCCAGAAATTATGTTTTTAGAAACAGCACTAAAAAATATTGTTGTTGAAAATGTAATAGAAGGGCTAAGCAATGCTGGTGTTGAAGAAGTGTTCAAGCAAAAGATGTCAGATGATAAAGATAATGAAGTTTTATCAAGACAAAGAGCACATCTTAAAGAAAAGATACATTCGAGCATTGCAAAAAGGAACAGTCAAAAAAATTCTATCATATCTCATTTCTGTGAACGTGGAGATTGTGTACCAATGTGGGCAGTTTTTGAAGTATTATCACTTAGCGACTTTGCTACATTTACTTATTGCTTAAATGAATATACTCGAGTAGGTCTATTACGAATGCTTAAAATGCAGCTTAACGAAGATGATGAAAAGCAGCTATTAGCTAGTGTTTTATACACAATTAAAGACTTAAGAAATGCTATTGCTCACAATAATGTAATATTTGATACTAGATTTAAGGATAAAGAAATAAATCCAATTGTTTGTACATGGTTAGAGCAACAAACACGAATAGAAGGGATAGATTTTAATTCTATAATTGACTATTTTATTCTAGTTTGTGTTTTACTCCAAAAGATTGAGTACAATGATGAAAAAATCAAATCATTTATGGATGAAGTAGAAGGATGTATCAATAAGCTTTATAAAGATACACCGTCAAACATTTATATTAAACTCACAACAACAAAGCTTATGACCAAATTAAATGGGTTAAAAGAATATATTGTAAACGAATAAATAATTAACAGGTGACCAGAAGCTTTGTTGAAAAGAATAATTGCAATATTGTTATGATGTGTGAAATTTGAAAATTAAACAAAATAAAGTAATATTTAATCTGGTTCTACTTGACTTATGAAGATAATTCATTTAGAATATACATAAAAAGGAGTGGATATATATGCCTTGGATTATTGGTGGAATAGTTGTTCTTATAATGATATGGTTTATTGGAAGCTATAACTCATTTGTTTCATTAAAGAATAAAGTCGAAGAAGGATTTGGCGCAATGGATATCTTTTTAAAGAAAAGATATGACCTTATTCCAAATTTCGTTGAAACAGTAAAAGGTTATGCTAAACATGAAAGTGAAACTCTTGAAAAAGTAATTGCTGCAAGAAATATGGCGGCAGGCTCTAAAACTATGGAAGACCAAATTGCAAATGAAAATGTATTTCAAAGTACTTTAAAAAGCTTATTTGCTGTAACAGAAGCATATCCAGACTTGAAAGCAAATCAAAACTTCATTGCTTTACAAAATAAATTATCAGAACTTGAAACGGAAATTGAACGTTCTAGACGATTTTATAATGCAATTGTAGTTAAGTTTAATACAAAAGTTGAGATGTTCCCAAGTAATATTATTGCAGGAATGTTTAAATTCACAAAGAAACCTCTTTATGAGATTAAAGATGAAGCACAAAGAGAGAATGTTAAGGTTGAATTTTAATTAATACTTTATAGTAAGGGTGAGCATTATGTTCGCCCTTATTTTGCATATTACAAATATACAATGTAGAGGGTGCTGATTTATGCTTAAAAAAGTTATATTTGCAAGTGTTGGTGTAATAATTGCATTTGCATGTGCGTTTACTCCTGTTTGCTTTGCAGAAGATTCTAATAATTTTGAAAATGCAGAATATTATGAAACTAGAAATTTTGATGTGGACGTAAATATCAATGAAAAAAATGAATTTACAGTAAAAGAACGTATAGTAGTTGACTTTACTTCTCCACGTCATGGAATTTTTCGCTATATTCCCATGACTAGCACGATCATGAGAGAAGTTGATGGGAAAAATGAGAATTTCCCAACTAGAACATCTATAAACAATGTTAAAGTAGATGGTTACAAGTTCTCAAGAGAATATGAAAATGGCAACCTTGTATTAAAAATTGGTGATGCGGACACTTACGTTGATGGACGACAAGAATATAATATTTCTTATACATTAAAACCACATGATGACAGAATGAGCGAATATGATGAAGTATATTTTAATGTATTACCTGGTGCATGGCCTACTCCAATTGATGCTTCTAATTTTAATGTTACTTTACCTAAAGCGTTTGATAAAAATAAGGTTAAGCTATTCAGTGGAGATTATGGTAATCGGTCTGATGATGTAGTTAAGTATACCGTTGATGGAAACACAGTGAAAGGACAGCTTAACGAAAAGATACCAAGGAATAATAGTGTTACTTTACGTGTAGAACTTCCAAATGGCTACTTTACCAGTCAAAAGACTGATAAAGGTCTAATCGGATTTATGTGGGTTATTATAATCGCTTGTCCAATAATAATTGCGTTATTATGGTTTTTATTTGGTAGAGATGAAACATATACAAAGCCAGTAACTGTTATGCCACCACAAGGAATGACACCGGCAGAAGTTGGATATATTGTTGATGAAACAGTGGATTCAAAAGATGTAATTTCATTGCTTTTCTACTGGGCAGATAAAGGTTATATAAGCATAGCAGATGGGGCAAAAAATGACTTTATTTTGACTAAGCTCAAACCACTTCCATTTGATAGTAAAACATATGAGCATACAATGTTTGATAGATTATTTAGAGATTCAGATACAGTATTAACCAGTGACCTTTCAGGAATGTTCTTCACAACATTAAATACTGCAAAAGCACAGGTATCTGGTCAATTTAAATTTAGAGATTCAACCAGACTATATACGAAGTCATCTAAAACAGCACAAGTAATAGCAACTTTACTCGCTATAATACCAATAGTTGCGGCGACAGTTATATCAGCATATGTCAATGTTTCTGATATTGTATCAGTTATTTTAGCAATACCAGTATTAGTAATCACTTTAGGATGTTACATTAGTGTTGTTGTACTAGTGACAAAATGGCATAGCATGCAAAAGAGCAAAAGGACTAAGGATATGACTTTGTCATTAGTAATAATAGGTATAGCAATGTGGCTTTTGTATTTAGCAGCTGTTAGTCTTTTACAAACTGATGAGTGGGGAAAAGTAAGTAGTTATTATATGAACACAGTTACACCAATGTTATATGCAATCGCTGGTTCACTAATAAGCTTGTTTTTTGCAACAATTATGAAAAAACGTACCCAACATATGAATGAATGGTACAGCGAAATATTAGGACTAAAGCAATTTATTGAGTATGCAGAAAAAGAAAGGCTTGAAATGCTTGTAAATGAGAACCCAAGTTATTTCTTTAATATTATGCCTTATGCTTATGTACTCGGCGTATCAGATAAGTGGGCAAAGAATTTTGAAAACATTGCAATTGAAGCACCACAATGGTACAGTGGAAATGCTTATAATGGTGGAATGTTTAACACATATATGTTCATGCATATGATGAATAATAGTATGCACTCGGTTCAGCAAAACTTATCTGTTCCTCCTGCACCAAAAGGAACATCAGGCGGTGGCAGTGGCTGGTCCGGTGGTGGAGGTTTCTCATCTGGCGGAGGTATCGGCGGAGGCGGAGGCGGAAGCTGGTAGTTAGCATTAGAAATAAATTATAGGGAGCGACCATTGGTCGCTCCGTATTATTGTTGAAAATATATTAAAAGAAGGACGTAAAATGAAACTTGATTTTGAAACAATTAAGCTTGTTCTAGAAAAAGAAAAACTCATGTCATTAGCAACGTCGAATAGTAAGTATCCGGATAATTCAGTGGTGTGTTTTACGTATGATGATAATATGCATTTATATTTTGGAAGCTATTCGGATACGTTAAAATGCAGAAATATATCAATTAACCCATATGTCGCAATATCTATTGGTTCCTTGCAAATTCATGGGATTGCAAAGATTGTGCCATATGGAAGTAAAGAGTATAATGAGAAAAGGGCTATATATGATAAGCGATTTCCTAAATATAAAACCGTGTTTGAATTAGTGAATAATGAACTATATGAAATAACCCCATTTGTTATTTGGAATTATAATACTTCCATAGGTGAAATGAATAGGGATGTATTAATATTTGATATGGATTATTATGAATCTATATTGCCTTATGAATTTCATAAATATAATGAACGCTGATGTTATTAAAGTTTTTCTTGTAACAAATTTGATTTTGTGATATAATTTTAATTCATGTTTCAACATAAAACGGTAGGGAGCGACCATTGGTCGCTCCGCACAACGCTATAAATATAAAATGATATGGCTACATTAATTAAAAGAAGGCTTATTATATGAAAAAGTATAAAAATTTAATTATCTCAATATTACCGTTGTTTGTTTATTTATTAAGTGGTGTTTTAATTTCTTTAAAATTATTAAGCAATACGGGAAATCATGATATGGCTTTAAATCTTCTTGTGCTATTTTGCTTGATAGTTGTTTTCTTTTCTATTATATATGGTGCAGTAGGGTATAGGATGCTAAAATCTATTTGGAAACCTGCAATAATAAATACATGTTCTATTATAATAGTAGTTGCAATTAAAAATGTGTTTGATATTAATTTGAAACAATATGTAGGAGTGGCGTTTAATAAGATTTTTCAAAGCATGTTTAAGGAATTTTTAATTTTTATGGAATATGCAATACCACCCTTATTAGTGGTATTTGTTATTACTTTTGTTGTTTCATTTTTAACTAAGTTAATAACAAAAAAGAGAAAGTTAAGTATATAGAAGTAAACACTTTAAATAGTTGATAAACCACGCTTGTACAATATGCACAAA
>DAMDCT010000001.1:21638-27363 GCA_032091455.1 Oscillospiraceae bacterium
AAAACAGATGTAATATAATTTTAATTATTCTACAAACAAAAACATTGCTTTTTGTCCATATATATAGTAAGATAGTTAAGCAAGACTGCAACGTACTTATAAAACATTATGTTTTTTAGTACTAGATATGCGTTGAAGCGAGAGGTTGCTGCATTTATGCAGGTTTTTTCGTGGAGTATGTCCGATTTTAAACCGGGCGACATTTATTCAAAACACAAAACGTAGCTGCAATATCCCTACAGAAAAGGAATTATAGTTTTACTAAATATTCTTTTTTGGTGTAGATGTGATTGCGTTTAAGGTTATGATTTAAAACTCCTGTTCCGGAAAAGCTTTCTAAGTTTTTTCGGCGTTTTTATGTTTTTTAGCATGAAACACACGGAGCCGTGTGAGAATTTAGGTCAAGTCCCCCATACTGTTTCTTAAATTAAGATGTAGTATGAAAAGAACAATAAGAGGAGGCGATCACAATGGCAGTCAAAGAGAAAATCAGAATCAGACTAAAAAGTTACGACACTACACTTATCGATACAGCGGCAGCTAAAATAGTTGAAACTGCAAAACGTACAGGTGCTAGAGTTTCTGGTCCAATACCACTTCCAACAGACAAGGAAATCGTAACAGTTCTTCGTGCCGTTCATAAGTATAAGGACAGCCGTGAGCAGTTTGAAATGAGAACTCACAAAAGACTAATTGATGTACTAAGACCATCTGCAAAGACAGTTGAGGCACTTCAAGGTCTAGAACTTCCTGCTGGCGTAGATATTGAAATCAAATTATAATTTCAATGTTTATTGGCAAGAGGTCAAGTTGGCTTAATAGTCAACCAATAACCTAAATAGGAGGAAAACACAATGAAAAAAGCTATCATTGGAAAGAAAATCGGTATGACACAGATTTTCGATGAACGTGGTAATGTAATCCCTGTAACAGTTGTTGAAGCAGGACCTTGTGCAGTTGTTCAAAAGAAAACAGTTGATAATGACGGTTATAACTCATTACAATTTGGTTTCCAAGATCTTAAACCACACAAAGTTAACAAACCACAAAAAGGTCACTTTGCTAAAGCAGATGTTGCCGCTAAAAGAATTCTTAAAGAATTTAGATTTGACGACATTTCTGTTTACAACGTTGGTGACATAGTTAAGGCAGATGCTTTTGAAATGGGCGACATCGTTGATGTTCGCGGCACAAGTAAAGGTAAAGGTTTTCAAGGAACTGTTAAGCGTTTTAACAACAAGACGCTAAAACAAACACATGGTACTGGTCCTGTTCATAGACATGCTGGTTCAATGGGTTCTTGTTCTTCACCTTCACGTATTTTCAAAGGTAAAACAATGCCAGGTCACATGGGTGCTGAAACTGTTACAGTTCAAAATTTAGAGGTTGTAAAAGTAGATGCAGAAAACAATCTAATCGCACTGAGAGGTGCTGTTCCTGGTCCTAAGGGTGGTACAGTTACTATTATTAACAGTGTTAAAAAAGCGTAGGAAGGAGGAAGCATAAATGTCAAGAGTAAACGTATTAAATATGTCTGGCGAAAAACTTAAACAAATGAACATTTCAAACGACATTTTTGGTATTGAGCCAAACGAAGTGGTAATGCATGCGGCAGTAGTTAACTACCTTGCTAACCAACGCCAAGGCACTCAATCAACTCTAACTCGCTCAGAGGTTAGAGGTGGTGGACGTAAACCATGGAAGCAAAAAGGTACAGGTAATGCTAGACAAGGTTCAATTCGTTCTCCACAATGGACACACGGTGGTATTGCATTAGGTCCAAAGCCACGTGATTATAGCTACTCCCTCAACAAGAAAGTTAAGAGATTGGCTTTAAAATCTGCTCTATCAACTAAGGTTCTTGAAAAGAACTTTATTGTATTAGACAAAATCGAGCTTGAAAACTTCAAAACTAAAGCAATGATGCAAATGCTTGCTGCTTTAGAAGTTAACAAAAAGGCACTAATCGTAATGCCTGAAGTTGACAAAAAAGTTATCAAGAGCGCAAACAACATTCCTGGTGTAAAGGCTACTTTAGTTAATACACTAAATGTATACGACATTCTAAACCACGACATGTTTATTGTTGTAGTAGATGCCGTTAAAAAGATTGAGGAGGTGTATGCATAATGATAAAAACTGCTCAAGACATTATCATTAAGCCTATTATCACCGAAAGATCTATGGAAAACATAGCTCTTAAAAAATACACCTTCAAAGTTGATAAAGCTTGTAATAAATTTGAGATTGCTAAGGCTTGTGAAGAACTTTTCAAAGTTAAAGTTGCTAAAGTTCACACAATGATCGTTAAAGGTCATTTCAAACGTCAAGGCAAATCAGAGGGTTACACTTCCGATTGGAAGAAAGCAATTATCACTTTAAAAGAAGACTCAAAAGGTATTGAGTTCTTTGAAGGTATGGTATAAACCACTGTTAAACAGAGTTTATGCTAGGTGATGTATGAGTTTGTATAAATACAGTGCAATAGCAATGCTTTTATTACAGCTCGCTAAACCGAAATAAGGAGAGTGAACAACGATGGCTATTAAGTCATTTAAACCGACAACCCCAAGTAGACGTTCTATGACAGTTACTGACTACTCTGGTTTGTCAAAAGTTGCTCCTGAAAGAAGTCTTTTAGAACCAAAAAAGAAAAATTCAGGTCGTAACAGCTACGGTAGAATTACTGTTCGTCACAGAGGTGGCGGAAACAGAAAGAAATATCGTGTAATTGATTTCAAGAGAAATAAATTTGGAATAAACGCTAATGTTCTTACATTAGAGTACGATCCAAACCGTTCAGCTCATATTGCATTATTACAATATGAAGATGGCGAAAAACGTTATATTCTAGCACCTAACGGATTAAATGTAGGTGATGTTGTTCGTGCTGGTGAAGATGCTGACATCAAGCCAGGTAACGCACTTCCACTTTCATCAATTCCAGTAGGTACTGTTATACACAACATTGAGCTATATCCAGGTAAGGGCGCACAATTAGTACGTTCTGCAGGTAACATGGCACAACTTATGGCAAAAGAGGGTGCTTATGCACTTGTTCGTTTACCATCAGGCGAGCTTAGAAACGTTCCTGTAAACTGTATGGCTACAATTGGTCAAGTAGGAAACACTGATCATGAAAACGTATCTATCGGTAAAGCTGGTAGAAAACGTCACATGGGCTGGAGACCTACAGTTCGTGGTTCTGTAATGAACCCTTGCGACCATCCACACGGTGGTGGTGAAGGTAAATCTCCAGTTGGACGTCCAAGTCCAGTTACTCCTTGGGGTAAACCAACACTTGGATATAAAACTCGTAAAAAGCATCATCGCTCCGATAAATTTATCGTTAAACGCAGAAATGCTAAGTAATGCTTGAAAGGAGGCAGATGAATTATGGGTAGAAGCGTTAAAAAGGGACCTTACATTCAACCTGTTTTACTAAAAAGAGTAAGACAAATGAATGAGGCTGGCGAAACAAAGGTAGTTAAAACTTGGAGTCGTTCATCCACAATCTTCCCTGATTTCGTAGGTCATACATTCGCAGTACACGACGGACGTAAGCACGTTCCTGTATATGTAACAGAAGACATGGTAGGTCATAAACTCGGCGAGTTTGCACCAACTAGAACATATAGAGGCCATGCTGGTTCAAAAACAACAAATAACGGGAAGTAGGCCGGAAGGAGGATTTTAAATGGAAGCAAGGGCTTATCTAAGATATGTACGTATTTCACCTAGAAAAGTGCAAATCGTACTTGATTTAATAAGAAACCAGCCAGTTGATAAGGCTATGGCTATCTTGAAACACACACCAAAGGCTGCAAGCGAGCACCTTGAGAAACTTCTAAAGTCGGCCATCGCTAACGCTGAAAACAACAACAACATGAATAAAGAGACTTTATACGTGTCTGAATGTTTTGTTAGTCCGGGTCCTACTCTAAAGAGAATAAGACCTAGAGCGCAAGGTCGTGCATTTCAGATTCTGAAAAGAACATCACACATTACCTTGGCCCTAAAGGAAAAGGAATAAGCTGAAAGAGGAGGTAAACTATGGGACAGAAAGTAAACCCACATGGATTTAGAGTGGGCGTAATTAAAGACTGGGATTCCCGCTGGTTTGCAAATAAGAATGCTTTTGGTGACACTTTAGTTGAAGATTACAAAGTTAGAAAGTTCGTTAAGAAAAGCTTGTTCGCCGCTGGCGTTCCACGTATCGAAATCGAGCGTGATGCAGTAAGAGTAAGAGTTCATATTCACTGTGCTAAGCCAGGACTTGTAATTGGCAAAGGTGGCGCTGAAATTGAAAAGCTACGCAAAAACATTGAAGAAATGGTTAAAAAACCTGTAATTGTTAACATAGTAGAAGTTAAACAACCTGACATGTCTGCACAACTTGTTGCAGAGAGCGTATGTGCTCAATTAGAGCGCAGGGTTTCATTTAGAAGAGCTATGAAACAATCAATTAGTCGTACAATGCGTCTTGGCGCAAAAGGTATTAAAATTCGTTGTGCAGGCCGTCTAGGCGGAGCAGAAATTGCTCGTGCTGAGGTTTATCACGAAGGAACAATCCCATTGCATACAATTCGTGCTGATATTGACTATGGTTTTGCTGAAGCAGACACAACTTATGGTAAACTAGGTGTAAAGGTTTATATTTACAAAGGTGAAGTTTTAAAGGGCAAGCAAATGACTGCTCCTTCATTACCACCAGAAATTAAACAAAGACCTTTTGACAAACGCGGACCAAGAAGACCTCGTGAAGATTCCAGAATGGAAGGAGGAAGTAAATAATGCTATTGCCAAAACGTGTTAAATATCGTCGTCAACAAAGAGGACGTATGACTGGTAAGGCTACTCGTGGTAACAAAGTAAGTCACGGCGAATTTGGACTTCAAGCCTTAGAGCCAGCATGGATTACTTCTAACCAAATCGAGGCAGCTCGTATCGCTATGACTCGTTACATCAAACGTGGCGGTCAAGTATGGATTAAAATATTTCCAGACAAGCCTGTAACACAAAAACCTGCTGAAACTCGTATGGGTAAAGGTAAAGGTTCACCTGAATATTGGGTAGCTGTTGTTAAGCCAGGCAGAGTAATGTTTGAAATTGCAGGAGTTGAAGAGTCTGTTGCTAGAGAAGCTATGCGTCTTGCAATGCACAAACTTCCAATCAAATGTAAGTTCGTAACAAAGGCAACAGAAGTTGCCCCAGAAAAGACAGGTGGTGAGCAATAATGAAAGCAAATGAAGTTCGTGATATGTCACTTGTTGAAATGAATGAAAAGTTGACTGAACTAAAAGGAGAGCTTTTCAATCTTCGCTTCCAACTTGCTGTTAATCAATTGGAGAATCCAATGCGCATTAAAGCGGTAAAGAAAGATATTGCTCGCATAAAAACAATAATTCGTGCAAACGAATTAAAGAGCGAGCAGCAATAATGGAAGGAGGATTTAAGCTATGAGCGAAAGAAACCTCAGAAAAACTAGGTTGGGTACTGTTGTAAGTGATAAAATGGATAAAACTTGTGTTGTAGCTATCGCTGACAGCGTAAAGCACCCACTATACAAAAAAATCATTAAGCGCACAGTTAAGCTTAAAGCCCACGATGAAACCAATTCTTGTGGCATAGGCGACCGTGTTATGATTATGGAAACTCGTCCATTGTCAAAAGACAAACACTTCCGTCTTGTTGAAATCGTTGAAGAATCAATCATTATCTAATA
>DAMDCT010000001.1:27373-29935 GCA_032091455.1 Oscillospiraceae bacterium
GCGTGTAATAGTGATAATCGAAAAAGCTAAATAATATATTTAGTTTTCGAGCCGAAAGGAGGAACGCACTGTGATACAGATGCAAACTTACCTTAAGGTAGCCGATAACAGCGGTGCCAAAGAGCTAATGTGTATCCGTGTGTTAGGCGGTTCCAGAAAAAGGTACGCTAACATAGGCGACGTTGTTGTAGCTTCTGTAAAGAAGGCAGCACCAGGCGGAGCAGTAAAAAAAGGCGATGTTGTTAAAGCAGTTATCGTTCGTTCAGCAAAGGGATTACGTCGAGAAGATGGTTCATATATCCGTTTTGATGAAAACGCAGCTGTAATAATAAAAGAAGATAAAAACCCAAAAGGCACCCGTATTTTTGGCCCGGTAGCAAGAGAACTTCGTGATAAAGAGTACATGAAGATATTATCTCTAGCTCCGGAAGTGCTTTAGAGAGGGGCTAAATTTATGAATAACAAAATGCATATTAAAAAAGGCGATACCGTTTGCCTTATGACTGGTAAATATAATGACAAATATTCCGACGCTAAAGGTACTCGTAGAACTGGTAAGGTTTTAGAAGTAAGCCCTAAAGAAGGAAAAGTTATTATAGAGGGAATTAACTTTGTAACTAAACATGTTAAGCCAAGAAAAATGGGCCAACCTGGCGGCATTATCAAGGCTGAAGGCGCAGTTTATGCATGTAAAGTTCAAGTATACTGTTCAAAATGTAAAGTGCCAGTTAGAACAGGCATGAAAATTGACGGTGACTCAAAAATTCGTGTCTGCAAAAAATGCGGCGGAGAAATTAAGTAAGGAGGAGCATTAGTATGGCAAGATTAAAAGAATACTACGCTAAAGATGTAGCACCTGCTTTAATGAGCAAGTTCGGCTACAAAAGTGTCATGCAAATTCCGAAGCTTGATAAAATCGTCGTGAATATTGCTTGTGGTGAAGCAGGCAGTAACTCAAAAATGATGGATGCAATCGTTTCTGATCTAGCTAAGATTACTGGTCAAAAGCCTCTTATCTGTAAAGCTAAAAAATCGGTTGCTAACTTCAAGCTCCGTGAGGGTATGAACATTGGTGCGAAGGTTACACTTCGTGCTGACAAAATGTATGAATTTCTTGATAGGCTATTTAACGTAGCACTACCTCGAGTTCGTGATTTTAGAGGAATTAACGCAAACTCATTTGACGGTCGTGGAAACTATTCTATGGGTATCAAAGAGCAACTTATTTTCCCTGAAATTGACTATGATAAAATCGACAAAATCCGTGGTATGGATATTACATTCATTACTACAGCAAATTCAGATGAGGAAGCTCGTGAGTTATTAACTCTTATGGGCGCTCCATTCGCTAAATAAGAGGGAGGAATAAGTTATGGCAAAAAAATCAATGATTGCAAAACAACAAAGAACGCCTAAGTTTTCCACCCGTGCCTATAACAGGTGCAAAATCTGCGGAAGACCTCACGCTTATCTAAGAAAATATGGCGTATGTCGTATTTGCTTTAGAGAATTGGCTTATAAAGGTCAAATCCCAGGCGTGAGAAAGGCTAGCTGGTAAAACGCTAAAATAGCGTATGCAAAGCATATTGCAGAGCACTAAGCAAAGGAGGTTGACGGCATGCAAATCACCGATAGTATTGCAGACTTGCTAACTCGCATAAGAAATGCGAATACAGCAAAACATGATACTGTGGATATACCTGCATCCAACATGAAAAAATCAATAACTCAAATCCTAGTAGATGAAGGTTATGTTAAAGGCTTCCAAGTTATAGACGATGGAAAGCAAGGTATTATCCGTATAACTTTAAAATATGGCGAAAACAAATCACAAATTATTAGTGGTCTACGCAGGGTTTCAAAACCTGGATTGCGTATATACACTAACTGCGAGGATATGCCAAAGGTTATGAAAGGCCTAGGTATCGCTGTAGTTTCAACATCTAAAGGTATAATGACCGATAGAAAAGCAAGAAAAGAAAATGTTGGCGGCGAAGTTCTTGCATTTATTTGGTAAGGAGGGCTTTTATAATGTCTAGAATAGGTAGAAAACCAATCGACGTTCCCTCCGGTGTTGAAGTAAATCTTGACAGTAATAACATTACTGTTAAAGGACCAAAGGGAACTCTATCAAGAGAACTTCACAAAGATATGATCATTGAGGTGTTACCAAACGTAATCAATGTATCTCGTCCAAGTGAGAAAAAAGAGCATAAATCTTTACACGGCCTAACAAGAACACTAGTAAGCAATATGGTTGAGGGTGTTACAAAAGGCTTTACTAAAGAGCTTGAAATCCAAGGTGTTGGATACCGTGCTGCAAAGCAAGGTAAAGATCTAGTTATGAATCTAGGTTATTCACACCAAGTAATCATGCCTGAAATCGACGGTATCTCTATTGAAGTACCAGCACCAGGTAAGATTATCGTAAGCGGACCTGACAAACAAATCGTTGGTCAATTCGCTGCAAAAGTTCGTGAAAAACGTCCACCGGAACCATACAAAGGCAAGGGTATCAGATATGTTGGCGAATTCGTTCAACGTAAAGAAGGTAAAGCCGGT
>DAMDCT010000001.1:29945-32051 GCA_032091455.1 Oscillospiraceae bacterium
CGGCAAGAAGTAGTTAAAGGAGTGACAAGCTATGGTGAAAAAGCCTAATAGTAATGAGGCAAGACTTAAAAGACACCGCAGAGTACGCAGCAAGATAGCTGGTACCGCTGAGCGTCCACGCCTAAACGTATTCCGCTCTAGTAAGCACATTTATGCACAGATTATTGATGATGTAAATGGTGTTACATTAGCTGCTGCATCTTCTATGGATAAAGGTTTTGAAGGTAATGGTGGCAATAAAGACGCTGCACGCAAGGTTGGTCAGACAATCGGTAAACTCGCAATTGAGAAGAATATCGCAGAAGTTGTTTTCGACAGAGGCGGTTATCTATATCATGGTCGTGTATCTGAATTGGCTGATGGAGCTCGCGAAAGTGGCCTCAAGTTTTAATGAGGAGGTTATTCGTTTGGCTAAAATTGATGCAAGTGCATTAGACCTAAAAGAAAAAGTAGTTTCTATTAACCGTGTTTCTAAAACTGTTAAGGGTGGTAGAATCTTCAAGTTTGCAGCATTAGTAGTTGTTGGAGACGGCAATGGTACTGTTGGATTCGGACTTGGAAAATCAGGAGAGGTTCCTGACGCAATAAGAAAAGGTATCGAAGATGCAAAGAAAAATCTTATTAAGGTTTCTCTAAAAGGTACTTCAATTCCTCACGAAATCGTTGGCGAATTCGGCGCAGGTCGAGTTTTACTAAAACCAGCACCAGAAGGTACTGGAGTTATCGCTGGCGGTCAAGTTCGTGCTGTTGTTGAAGTTGCTGGTATCAAAGACATCAGAACAAAAGCACTACGTTCAAACAATGCTTGCAACGTAGTAAGAGCAACAATCAATGGATTAGCTAACCTTCGCACAGCTGAAGAAGTTGCTGCAATCCGTGGCAAATCTGTTGAACAAATTTATGGTTAAGGGAGGCGGACTAATTATGGCAGAGGCAAAAACAATGAAATTAAAGCTAGTAAAAGGTCTAGCCGGAGTTAAAAAAGACCAAATAGCTGTTCTTGAATCATTGGGTCTTCGCAGAATTGGTGATGTAACAGAACAACCTGAAAATGCTGCTACTAAAGGTAAAGCATTTAAGGTTTCTCACCTTATTGAAGTTTTATAATATCGGTTTTAATTGATATTCAATTGTAAGACTATAAAGCGAGTCAAAGGTAAGACCTTTGGCGTTTAGCAAAATACTATTATCATATATATGAAAGTAGTATTAAAATGTTTGCACGCTTAAGGCATAATTTATTTAACAAGGAGGTGCAAGTAAATGAAACTTCATGAATGATCACCTGCAGCTGGCTCAACTAGCGAACCTAAACGTAAGGGTCGTGGAGCTGGTTCTGGTAACGGTAAAACTGCTGGTAAAGGTCATAAAGGTCAAAACGCTCGTTCAGGCGGCGGAGTAAGACCAGGCTTTGAAGGTGGACAAATGCCTCTACAAAGACGTGTTCCTAAAAGAGGATTTGTAAATATTTTCGCGACAAAATATGCAATCGTTAATATCTCCGACCTAAACGATAGATTTGAAGACGGTGCTGTGATTGATACACAAGCAATTATCGCTTCAGGTTTAGTTAGAAAAGAGTATGATGGTATAAAAGTTCTTGGTAATGGAGAGGTAACGAAAAACCTAACTATTAAAGCAGCTGCTTTCTCAAAATCAGCAAAGGACAAAATAGAGAAAGCCGGTGGAAAGACCGAGGTGATTTAACTTGTTTAGTACTATAAGAAATTCATTTAAAAATGAAGATCTAAGAAAAAGATTACTATTCACTATCTTTATATTGGTATTATTCAGATTTGGTTCTGCAGTTATTGTTCCTTTTGTTAATGCTGAGGCAATGCAATCAGTTATTAAAGACGGAAACAATTTCTTTGGATTTTTAAACACTTTCTCAGGTGGTGCATTTGGTAAATCGACTGTATTTGCGTTATCAATTCAACCATATATCACAGCATCAATTGTTGTTCAGTTATTGACTATTGCAATCCCTGCTCTTGAAAGATTATCTAAAGAGGGCGAAACAGGGCGCAAGAAAATTAACAAAGTTACAAAGTACGTTACTTTAGGCATGAGCCTTTTACAAGCGTATGGCTACTATGTAATATT
>DAMDCT010000001.1:32061-35634 GCA_032091455.1 Oscillospiraceae bacterium
CAACTGGTTGGGCAAAATATTTTGTTGCAACAGTAATAGTTCTTGCATTTACAGCAGGTGCTGCTGTTGTTGTTTGGATGGGCGACCAAATCACTGAAAAAGGTATCGGAAACGGTATTTCTATCATCTTGTTCGCAGGTATCCTTGCAGGCTTGCCAAAATCATTGGAAGTTCTATGGGAAAAATTCGCGCAAGGCGGTATTAACTATATTTATGTTCCATTTATATTGTTAGTATTTGCTGCAATTGTTGTATTTATTATTGTCATGACTGAGGGTGAACGTCGTATATCTGTTCAATACGCAAAACGTGTTGTTGGCAGAAAAATGTATGGCGGACAAAGCTCTTTTATTCCAATTAAGGTAAACATGAGTGGCGTTATGCCAATCATCTTTGCAATGTCACTATTAGGCCTTCCAGCTACAATTATGACATTTGCACAACCTAAAACTGTGTTCTGGCAAAAGTTCCTACAAGTAATGTCACCTCAACACTGGTTCTATGGTGTATTGTATCTTCTATTGATTGTTGCATTTAACTATTTCTATGTTTCAATTCAATATAACCCAATTGAGATTGCAAATAACATCAAGAGCAATAACGGTGCTATTCCTGGTATCAGACCAGGAAAGCCTACATCAACATTCATCGGCAAGGTTATAGGAAAAATCACTTTTATCGGTGCGCTTTTCTTAGGCGTTATTGCTGTGTTCCCAATCGTGTTTAACTCTGCAACAGGAATTCCAGTTGCACTTGGCGGTACATCAATTATTATCTTAGTAGGTGTTGCATTAGAAACAATGCGTCAGCTTGAGTCTCAATTGATGATGCGTCATCATAAGGGATTCTTAGAATAAGAGTTTGATAAGGAGAACGACAATGAGGTTGATTATGCTAGGTGCGCCAGGAGCTGGCAAAGGAACCCAAGCAGAACTTATAGCGGATAAATATAATATTCCTACAATATCTACTGGTAATATTATTCGTGAGGCTATAAAGAATAAAACCGATATGGGCAATGCTGCTAAAGTCTTTATTGACAAAGGCCAGCTTGTTCCAGACAAAGTTGTGATCGAATTAGTTAGAGCACGTTTAGCATACAATGACTGCAATAATGGATTTATTCTTGATGGGTTTCCTCGTACTGTGCCTCAAGCTGAGGCGTTAGATATTATGGGAATTCACATTGATAAGGTTATTGACATTGAGGTAAGCGATGATGCAATAACACAGAGACTTTCAGGCAGACGAGTTTGCGAGAGTTGCGGTGCTTCCTACCATATTTTATATAAGCCAACCAAAATTAATGGTATATGTAACAAATGTGGTGGCAATACTGTACTTCGTGACGATGACAAACCGGAAACCGTAAGGGAACGTTTGGCTGTATATCACAATCAAACAGAACCTTTGAAGGAGTACTATCTCGCACAAAATAAACTGTTTACAGTTTATGGTCAAGAGGACATCAACGATACATCTGCGATGACTCTGAGGGCTGTGGAGGCTTAGTTATGGTTGTATTAAAGAATGCACGAGAGTTAATAGAAATGAGCGAGGCTTGTAAAATATCCGCCGCTGCACTTAAAATTGCTGAAAAGTATATGAAAGTGGGGGTTTCCACTAAAGAAATTGACGATGCTATTCACCGTGAGATTATATCAAGCGGGGCAAAGCCATCCTTTTTGGGATATGGGGGATTTCCAGCAAGTGCTTGTATATCAATAAACAATCAGGTAATTCACGGAATACCATCTAAAACTGTTCATCTGAAAGATGGTGACATAGTGAGTGTTGACGTTGGAGCGTTTTATAACGGTTTTCATGGCGACAATGCTTTTACCTATGAAGTTTCGAATGTATCCGATGAAGCACGAAAATTACTTCGAATTACAAATGAATGTTTATATAAAGCAATTGAGCAGGCGATACCTGGTAATCGTATGGGTGATATATCCTATGCTGTTGAATCTCATGCAAGGGCTAATGGCTACGGCGTAGTCAAAACCTACGTTGGGCATGGCGTTGGACGTAATTTACACGAGGACCCAGAAGTTCCAAACTTCGGTATAAAGGGTAAGGGAATACGCTTAGTTAAGGGTATGACTTTAGCAATCGAGCCAATGATTAATTTGATTGGTGACGGAGTTAAGACTCTTGCAGACGGTTGGACAGTTGAAACTGTATCAGGCAGCTTATCTGCACATTTTGAGCACACCATTGTTATAACAGATGACGGTGCAAAAATACTTACGAAAGTATAGGGGGAATCCCGTGCAGTTTAAAATAGGAATGGTTGTAAAATCTAATGCTGGTCATGACCAAGATAACTTTTATGTTATTGTGAAGCTTGAAAACGGATTTGGTTATATAGCAGATGGCAGACGCCGTAAGCTTGAAAAACCAAAGCGTAAAAACATTCTTCATCTTAGCATGACAAATGAAGTCTTAGATATTACTACATTAGATACGAATCAAAAAATTAGGCGAGTGTTGTGGAGTTATAATAACAAAACAACTTCCGTCGCCGACTAGGGAGGTATGTTGCTTGTCAAAACAAGATGTTATTGAAATTGAAGGCACTGTCGTTGATGCGCTACCAAATGCGTCATTCAAAGTAGAGCTTCCAAATGGACATGTAATTTTAGCCCATATCTCTGGCAAGCTACGAATGAACTATATTCGTATTTTACCCGGAGATAAGGTGACGGTAGAAATGTCGCCCTATGATTTAACAAAAGGACGCATTACATGGCGTTCTAAGTAAAACAAACAAAAGCAGGTCGAAGACGAACTTAATATAGATCGTCATACCACTAAGGAGGTAATTTCAAATGAAAGTAAGACCTTCGGTTAAACCAATATGTGAAAAATGCAAGGTTATAAAACGCAAAGGACGTATAATGGTGATTTGCCAAAACCCTAAGCACAAACAACGTCAAGGTTAATATATGTTTAATATATTAGCTACAGGCGACAAAGATGGTGCTCACACTGTATTGGAGGTGCAACTTTAATGGCTCGTATAGCTGGTGTTGACTTACCTAAAGAAAAAAGAGTTGAAGTAGGTTTAACTTATATCTTTGGCATAGGTCAAAAAGCGGCTCACGACATCCTCGCTGCAACAGAAATTAATCCTGATACAAGAATCAAGGATTTAACAGAGGATGAAGTAGCTGCAATAAGAGAATTTATTGACAAGAATTTCGAAGTTGAGGGCGACCTACGCAGAAACACAGCTCTTAACATCAAAAGGCTAATCGAAATTGGATGCTATCGCGGTATTCGTCATAGAAAAGGCTTGCCTGTAAGAGGACAACGTTCTAAGACAAATGCTCGTACAAGAAAAGGTCCAAAGAAAACGATTGCTAACAAGAAGAAGTAAAGGAGGCTTTGAATTATGGCAACTAAAGGAGCAAAAAAGGTTGTTCGTAGACGACGCGAGCGTAAGAACATTGAGCGTGGTGCCGTTCACATTCAGTCTACCTTTAACAACACAATAATTACAATCACAGACGTTCAAGGCAATGCAATTTCATGGGCAAGTGCTGGTGAAATGGGATTTAGAGGCTC
>DAMDCT010000001.1:35644-36306 GCA_032091455.1 Oscillospiraceae bacterium
AGGCTCTAAAAAGTCCACTCCATTTGCAGCTCAAGTTGCTGCTGAAAAAGCTGCTAAAGCAGCTCAAGAGCATGGCTTGAAAGTAGTTGAAGTTTTTGTAAAAGGACCAGGTTCTGGTCGTGAGGCTGCAATTCGTGCACTACAATCTGTAGGTTTGGAAGTTTCTATGATTAGAGACGTAACTCCAATTGCACACAATGGATGTCGCCCACCAAAAAGAAGACGCGTTTAATATTTAAAGCAGGAGGTGTAACCAGAAATGGCTAGATATACCGGTGCGGTTTGTAGAATGTGTCGTCGTGAAGGTGCAAAATTATTTCTAAAGGGTGAAAGATGTTATTCAGATAAATGTTCAGTAACTCGTAGAGCTTATGCACCAGGACAACACGGACAAAGCCGTAAAAAAATCTCTGAATATGGTATTCAATTAAGAGAAAAACAAAAAACAAGACGTTACTATGGCGTTTTGGAAAGTCAATTCGAAGGCTACTTCGATAAAGCAGAACGTAAAGCAGGAATGACAGGGCAAAATCTATTAAGGATTTTGGAGACTCGTCTTGATAACGTTGTATACAGACTAGGTTTGTCTACTTCAAGAGCTGAAGGCAGACAACTAGTAGTTCATGGTCACTACACAGTAAACGGCAAACGAGTAAACATTC
>DAMDCT010000001.1:36316-37418 GCA_032091455.1 Oscillospiraceae bacterium
GGCGATGTTATTGCTGTTTGTGAAAAGAGCCGTGGATCAGTTAAAATTAAAGCTATTGTTGAAACTTGTGGCTCACGCCCAATTCCAATGTGGTTAGATTTAAACAAAGAAACTTTAGAAGCAAAAGTAGTTGGTATGCCTAAGCGTGAAGACATTGATCTTGATGTTCAAGAGAATTTAATCGTTGAGTATTATTCTAAATAATAATATTTAAATAGTTAAGTTTACTTGATGGGAATGGTAAACTAAAGTGCAGCTTTTGCTGCTTATAGGAGGGTTTTAAATGATAGAAATTGAAAAGCCAAGAATTGAGACGGCGGATATAAAGTCAGACGGAACCTATGGAAAATTTATATTAGAGCCCCTCGAGCGTGGCTACGGTACAACACTAGGCAATAGCCTTAGACGTGTACTGCTCTCCTCGCTTCCCGGAGTTGCGGTTAAATCAATTAAAATTGATGGAGTGCAACACGAATTCTCAACCATTCCAGGTGTTAAGGAAGACGTAACTGAGATTGTTTTAAACTTGAAAGGCTTAACAGCAAAGATTTTCGGCGAATCACCTAAAGTTGTCTATATTGAAGCTGAGGGTGAAGGCGAAATCACTGCAGGAAATATTAAAGCTGATTCCGAGGTAGAAATACTAGATCCAGGTATGCACATTGCCACTCTTGGCAAAGGTGCAAGACTGTTTATGGAAATAGTTATCGATAAGGGTCGTGGATATATTCCAGCAGAAAAGAACAAAGCTGAAGTTGCAAACAATATTGGTGCAATTCCAGTAGATAGTATCTATACACCTGTATTAAAGGTTAATTATTCGGTGGAAAACACACGCGTTGGTCAAATTACCGATTATGATAAGTTGACTTTAGAGGTATGGACAGACGGGACTATTTCTGCAAAAGAAGCTGTATCTCTTGCAGCCAAGGTTCTCAATGAGCATCTCAATTTATTTGTTGACTTGTCTGAGCAAGCATCAAGTGTAGAGATAATGGTTGAGAAAGGTGAAAACCTTCAAGAAAAAGATCTCGAGAGGACTATTGAGGAACTTGACTTATCTGTGCGTTCATTCAACTGTTTAAAGCGTGCAGGAATAAAT
>DAMDCT010000001.1:37428-43312 GCA_032091455.1 Oscillospiraceae bacterium
CGAAGATGATATGATGAAAGTCAGAAATCTAGGTAAAAAATCACTTGAAGAGGTTATGGCAAAGCTTGAATCGCTTGGCTTTAATTTAACTTTAACTGATGAATAAGGAATTTTCTAACCAGTAAGGAGTGAATTTCAATGGCAGGAAGCAGAAAACTAGGCAGAACCTCTGATCACAGAAAAGCAATGCTTAGAGCTATGGTTACTTACCTACTTGAAAAAGGTAGAATAGAAACTACAGTTACAAGAGCAAAAGAGGTTCGTGCTATGGCTGAGAAAATGATTACTCTCGGCAAAACAAATAATCTACACTCCAAGCGTCAAGCATTCAGCTTCATCACTAAAGAAGAAGTTGTTAAAAAATTATTCGATGAAGTATCACCTAAATATGCAGATGTTAATGGTGGTTATTGTCGTATAATTAAAATTGGCCCACGTCGTGGCGACGCTGCAGAGATGGCAATTATTGAATTAGTATAATTTATACTTCCTTGGTATGAATTGATATTATATAAGAAAATCCCCCTCACCTTTTGGTGTGGGGGATTTTTAGTGCATATCGCTTATATTCCCAATCTGTCAAACTGCTCTTTAGGACAATCATTTTCAATCATTAATTGTTTCATAAGACTTATCATATACTTTTCAATTTCATTATCATTTATTGGGGATAACTGATGCGGATCCTTTTCAATGTTAAAAAGCATAGTGGGATAGGTATATTGTTGTGATGGACTAACTGTATCAAATCTCATCAATGGTAAATCTTTTGTAAATGAGAATGGCTGAGCAATTTGCATTGTCTTTATTTCATTATCATTAATAAAAGAACGTCTACCACCATGTCTTGTAGGCATTAATGTGTATTGAAATAGAGGAGTGTTTTCTTTTTTAGGAGAACGCATATAAACATATTTGCCGTCTGTACAGTTTACTTGTCCACCATGTATTCCAAATAAAGCGCCTTTCCTAATTGTTTTATCTTCCAGTATAACATCTTTAAGAGGTATACCTTGCATATCTTTAGGCAATGGGATATTGAAGAACTCTAATATAGTTGCAGGTAAATCGATAGTCTGAACAAGACTATTAACATGCTTATTTTTAATCTTTAGACGAGGATCCCAAATAAATAGAGGTGTATTAGCGATTTCATTATAAAATGGAAAATAACATTTTGCCCAATGACCATGTTCGCCTAACATAAATCCATGATCGGTATTAACGATAAGCATGGTATCGTTCCACATGCTATACTTGTCCATTAAATCTAAAACTTTTCCTAAATAATCATCACACATTGATAGGAGAGCCGCATACTCCATTTTAACATGGTTAATTTCTTCATCACTCTCAGTTACTTTTCTGTATGGTGGCCAATCAAAAAGTTTACCAGTATACTCATGCTTATACAAATCCTTATATTTTTGATGTGAGAAAAATGGTTCATGCGGATCAAATGTTTCTATTTGTAAAAACCAATTATCAGCATTGTGGTTGGTATCAATGAAGTGCATACCAGCTTCAAAGGTTTGTGCTTGAGGTTGTTGCTCAGGTGTAGGCATATAGCTGCGATTCACTAAATCTTGCTCTGCCCATGCCTCTGGACTATTATTTCTTTCGTTATTATAATCTTTATTATTAATATCAGCGACTACGCCTTTCCATGCATCACCTTCTTGTCCTCTGAAGCTTTCATATGAACGGTATCTTGTATGGTAAGTTGCACCACCATCTTCAAAATAATGATAGTGGTCAGTTGTTAAATGTGAATGAATATGGTTATTTCTTAATATTTCAGGCATTGAATCATCAAATGGTTCAATAGGACCCCAACTTCTATGCAGAAAATTATATCTTCCTGTATGAAGTTCTCGCCTTGCAGGCATACAAGGCATACTGCCTACAAAACTGTTGTCAAATGCAACTGTATGTTGCTCTAACCTTTTAAAGTTTGGAGTATGTGTCCAATCACAGCCGTATGAAGATAACATACGTTTGTTGAGTGAATCGAACATTACCATTATTACTTTCATTTAATAAACTCCTTTTAATATTAATTTATTAGAACAAAGTAAATTTGTCCAATTTTACTTATGTATGTGCTTTAAATTATAAAATACATACATAATATCGGCGTTTAATTTAGATTATTAATCTATTATTGTAAATATTCATTACTAATTATGTATAATCGCTTTTCCCCGTTTCTAAGAAAGGTGAGTACATCATTAGCGCATGGTTTTCGGTTACATATTCATCAACGATTAACTCATTAGATTTGTTGAACTTTTTACGAAATAATATATTATGGCGACTATATCCACCCCAATATTCAAGTTGAAGTTTATGTTCTTTTTCATATACTTCATAAGTGTATAAAGGCTCATTGTGTACGCACCATTTGCCTTTTAAATATTTGTCCGTTACTTCTAGGCAAAGTTGAAATGAATCATCAGTATCATTTCGTATCATTAAATCACGATAATTATATACACAGGTAGCGCCACTTCCAAACGGTTGTGTCCTATTTGAGTCTGGAAAAACATCAAAGCTATGACGATAACGTTCAACAATTGTCAGCGGTGTATGAATTGTCATCCAATAGATGAGATTTGATAGTTGGCATAAACCACCACCTATTCCTTCTCTAAAAGTACCACAATTCAAAACCATGCCATTAAGATACCCCTTTTTTGCTGTTGGTCTACCAATCATCTTCCAATAAGAAAAAGTTTCACCAGGATATATCACTAAGTTATTAATGCATTCAACTGCAATTTTTAAGTTGGTAATTTTATTAACCTGTAAATACATATCAACATCTTTTAGCTTTCGTAGCAATGGGGTTTGATGTTGAAAATATATATTTTCAAGCTTAATATCATGTTGCTTGGCAAACTTATATTTGCCAAATGTCCACAACAAATAACGCTTATCAGTATAGTATGCTTTTCCAAAAAACATCCTTAGTTTAGTTCGCTTAATTGGTTTTAAGCTATCAATGTTTTGACAAGTGCTTCGCATAAAATCACCGTCCTGTTACCATTTGCTATAATTATAACATTTAAAGATAATATTTACAATAAAATAAATACATAAAAAACAGCTTAATGAGATATAAATACGTAACTTACAAGTATATTGTAAATTACAATTTAGTTCAACATTAAACTGTTTTTTGTTATTTCTTAATGTAGTTTATTTTTGTAATTCGCCTTTAATAAAGATTTTTTTTACATTTAATTCTTTATCCATTACAACAATATCAGCATCACGATTTACATCAATAACACCGATTTTTTTCTCCATGCCAATTGCTTTTGCAGGATTATATGTTGCGGATTTGATTGCAGTTTCTAGTGGAATACCAAACTCAACTGCTTTTTTCATGCAGTCCATTAAGTTTGTTGAAGAACCGGCAATTGTTCCATCTATAAGAGTTGCTTTTTTATCTTTTACAAACACTTTTTGTCCGCCAAGTTCATACTCACCGTTTGGCATACCAGTCGCACTCATACTATCACTAATTAAAACAACACGGTCATTCATTAGTTTAAATGTAGCTCTTACAACAGAAGCATCGATATGAATACCATCACAAATAAGCTCTGTTGTTACGTTTGTATCAGATGCAGCGCCAATAACACCTGGTGCTCTATGAGTAAAACCATTCATTGCATTATATAAATGTGTAATATGGCTAGCACCACTGTGAATTGCATTCATCGCAGTGTCATAGTCTGATGCAGAATGTCCAATTGATACAGTTACATCATCTTTAACAGCTTTAATGAAATCCATTGTACCCTCTAACTCAGGAGCTAAGTCAACAAGCTTTACTGCATTGTTTGATTTTGCATTAAGGTTTCTAAAAAACTCAACGCTAGGAAGTTTTAAGCAATCGCCACGTTGTGCGCCCTTTTTGCTCTCGTTAAAGAAAGGACCTTCCATGTTAATACCAATAATGTGTGCGCGCTTTTGTTTTCCAGCCATATATGTTCCAACAGCAGTAAACACTGTTTCCAACTGATCTTGGGGAACAGTCATTGATGTTGCACAAAAAGATGTGATTCCTGCTTTACCTTGTGTTTCAGACAATATGTCTAAAGCTTCAATTGTACCATCACATGCATCAACTCCACCACAACCATGTGTATGTATATCAACTAAACCAGGGATAATATACTTACCTGTGCAATCAACAACATCTTTTTGACAATCACAGTTGCCTACGTGAACAATTTTATCATTTTCAACTACTACATCTGTTTTTACAAATCTAAAACTTTTGTCTAAAACAAATCCATTTTTTAATATCATAATTAAATCCTCCGTTTTTAGTCTTAACTTTATATTAAGTTAAGATATTTTACATACATTTTACTACAATCACTATAAGTTTTCAAGTGCTAGTTAAGTTTTATTACAATATAAATTAGATGTTTATATATTTAACAAAAATTCATAAAACCATTTGTTGTTGCCGCTTTGGTAATCACATATAACATTATGTTCTTTACATTTATGATAAATTGCTCTTGAATGAATAGGGTGATGTAAAAAGTTTTCTAAGTCATCTTCTTTACAATCACATTTTATAAACACGGGTGGTGTATCTTTGTTGATGTTTCCTAACATATCAAAATATTCTGCAATCTCTTTGTATTTGTCTTTATCTGAATAGGAATTAACTTCAACATCGTACATTTGACTTACTAGTGGAGCACTCTGTGAAAACAATGCATCTATGTTTGGTATCTTATCTGAAAATAAGTCGACCCAGTTAAAAAAGTTATATGTAGCCTGTGTTTCATATAATCCAATTGCACAAACTTTTGTTGATTCTCTCTCAACAGGGTCGATGCTTAATGGGTTTGTCATATCGGTGGTAGTAGCGAGAAAAAGACTGGCACCAGCCCCAGCAGAGCAACCACAACATGCAATTCTATTTTTATCAATATTATACTTATCTGCATTATAAGCAAAATACTGAACAGCTCTCCCTATATGTTTAAGAATTTCTTTTAAAGGCATTTCAGGTGATAGGGGATAGTTGATTGATGCATAAGCAATTGAATTTTGATTAGCACCATTCTTGTCTTCAATATAAATATCTGCCTTATCGCCTTCAGTAAAACCACCACCATGAATATATATTAGTAAAGGGTTAGGCTTGTCTGAAATAACAGGGTAGAAGTCAAATGTATCTCTTGGGTGGTTTCCATACTTCTGGTTTAGTAATATCTCCATAGCTTTATCCTTTTTTTCTTGCTTTCATAACAGCAGGCACAACAAGTAATGCTAATAAACCACCAATTGATGCGGTTATCATTTGTTGTGTGCTAAAAATTGCTGCAGGTGCTTTTGCAGGAGTTCCTTTTACAGCTGTCATTAATGGGACAACCATATAATTTACACTTACATATAATGCAGCAAATTTTGCAGCTGCACCAACTATTATTGCAACAATCCACATGCTTAATTTAAATCGGGTTGATTTAGTGGCTGTATTTTTCAGTATAAGCGCATATGCCAAAACTATAACAGCATTTCCGATAGCAATTGCCGGAACAAAGTGAATAGGAAGTGGAACTATGCCAAGCAACAATGCAAGAAATGGTGATACAACCGCAATAACAAGACCACTTGTCATACCTGTCATAAGAGTAGCGGCAATTAGCACAAAGTTCACTGTGCTACCAGTAACAAGCGTACCAAAAGGTTTTGTAACAGTTTGTAGAATTAACAGTAATGCAAGCAAAAGTCCAGTTTCTACAATCCATCTAATTTTTTTATTCATAATAATTCTCCTATTTCAAATATTGTAGGGAACGCCACCCTCGGCGTTTTGTTAAAACAATTCATAAAATCACGAATAAAC
>DAMDCT010000001.1:43322-50576 GCA_032091455.1 Oscillospiraceae bacterium
TTACTTAATTATATTGCCCAGTTACCATTATCAAATATAACAGTTTCATTACCATCTTTATCTGTTGCAACAATGCTCATATCAGGTGTACCTATCATAAAGTCAACATGTGTAACGGAATCATTTACACCAAGTTCTAAAAGTTGTTCTTTAGTTAACTCACAACCGTTTTCAATACACATTGGAAAGCCTAGTCCAATAGCAAAGTGGCAAGATGCATTTTCATCAAATAAAGTGTTGTAGAAAAGAATGTTCATATCAGAAATAGGTGATTTGTTTGGAATAAGTGCTAGTTCACCTAAATGATGAGAACCTTTATCAGTTTCAATTAAGGCTTTTAGAGTGTCGTATCCTTTTTTAGCTGAATAATCAACTGCAATTCCATCTTTATATGTTATGCTAAATTCGTCAATAATATTTCCTTGATAGTTTAATGGCAACGCACTATATACAATACCATTAACTTTGTCTTTGTGAGGCGTACAGAAAACTTCTTCTGTTGGCATGTTAGGGAAGAAATATAACCCGTCTTGTGTTAATTCTCCGCCACCAGCCCAAAGATGTTTCTCAGTCATACCAACTGTAATATCTGTGCCGATTGAGTTTTTATAATGAAATGAAACAAATTGTTTTTCATTCAAATATGCAACTTTTTCTCCAAGTTCTTTTTTGTGTTCTTGCCATGCATTTGCAGGGTTAGGAGTATCAACTCTTACAGCTTTGAATATAGCATCCCATAGTTTTTCAATAGCTTCTTCCTCTGAACAGTTAGGGAAAACAATTTTTGCCCATGCAACTGTTGGCACAGATATAATATTCCATGCGCAAGCATTTATATCAAGCTTATCAAAAAATGGTTTACATGCCTTATGCATTGTTTTTACTAATGCGGCAGGTTTTGCAGGGTCAACATCTGCAAATATTTCAGGATCATCTGCTGCAATTGAAATAAATGCTGCACCACGTTTAGCATAATAGTTCCTTGAATCTGCTACCCATTCTGGAATTGACTCGAATATCTCAACAGGAGAATAATCAAATTTTATCTTTGAGCATCTTTCCAAAGCATTATTACCTCTTTAGCTCCGTTTTTATACGCACTTTCAGCTAGCATTCTTGCAAATGAGGCACATTCAATTGGAGATGATATAACAAGCTCCTGTCCTTTTTGAATGTTAACTCCTGTAACCACTGCAAGGTCTGCATACTTTTGTAAATTTTCAGTAAATCCCATTTTATATCCACCTTTCATACTTGTATTAACTATAATTTTACCACTATATAGGAATAATATCAACAATAATAACACGAAATAAATACTGTATATATAAGCCAATTTAAAATGTCTAATAAATAGTGTAACAAATTGAATTATATTTTGTATATATAATAGATGGCTAAACCGTTACCTGCAATTAAATAAAAAAGGAGGTCACACAATGAAAAAATCAATAATTCCTATTCTGATTTGCATAATAATGCTTTTTGTGCCTGTAAACCTACGGTAGAGTACACAGTTAGCCCTAATGCAATCAAGTACAAATATCATACCTTTAAAGGCACTGACTGGGGAATGAAAAAAGAAGAGTGTATGAAAGCATTGGAGGTTAAAGAAAAGGAAATAATGCCACTGAATAAAAAATACAAAGAGTATGAAGAAGATAATACTAAGATTTCTGGGTTTAGTATCGAAAAAAATGTGTATGGAAACCCTGCAACAATTTCATGTATTTTTATTACAAGTCCAGAAAAAGCTGAACTTAATCTAGGTTTAATACAAATATATGTGGACTATGATGCTGGTTGTGATAACCATGCTATATATGATGGAGTTAGAAAAGAATTAAAACTTAAAGAACCTAGTAGGCATGAAATGGGTGTTGATGTTAGGCATCTTAACGAGGAAATTGTTTCTGAGGGTAGTTTTAAAACTATTGATGATATAGAAATATCTAAAAAAGGTCAAAAATTCATAAATTTTATTCCTAACGATATGGGAAAAGATAATAATAAATCTTTTACGTATATAAAACTGTTATCTGAACCTAATAAAGAAACAGTTATATATTATCGTGGTTGGCAAGCCGCTATTTTGCATTCACTATTGAAATAAACCGTTATATGCAATTTAATAAAACAGGAGGTCATATGATGAAAAAGTCAATAATTCCTATTTTGCTTTGCGTAATAATGCTCTTTTGTGCTTGTAAACCTACGGTAGAGTACACAGTTAGCCCTAATGCAGTTAAGTACAAATATCATACCTTTAAAGGCACTGACTGGGGAATGACAAAAGAAGAATGTATGACAGCATTGGGAGTTGACGAAAAGGATATAGAACCACTAAATGAAGAATATAAAGAGTATTACCCAGATTGTGATGGTTTTAGCATTAAAAGAAATGTATACGGCAATCCTGCAACTGCATATTTTATTTTCACACTGAAAATTGCAGATTTTGAATATGATTTTGGATTGACAGGTGTGGAGATTGAATATGATTCTGGTTGTGATAACCAAGCTATTTATGATAATCTATGCAAAGATGCTAGAGTAAAAAAGCCAAGTAAATATGAAGCTTTTGATATTAATCATCTTAATGAAAAATATGAATCTGAAAGCAGTTTTGAAGAGCTTGAAGATAAAGAACTATTAAGAAAAGCAGAGGGGTTTTTTGCTGATATGCAAAAGAATTGGAAGGCTAAAAGAGATTTTATGGATCAACCATTTACAAGAATAGATATTGATTCTGCACCTAATAAGGGCGTGCGAATTGTTTTTATTGGTTCATTTGCCGCTATTTTGCACAAATTGTTGTAATTAAATATACAAATTAATAGTACAAATAATAAGTTCCCATACCGTTTGGTATGGGAACTTATTATTTTAAGTATTATATTATTTAGATCTGCGTTTGCTTTTTATTACTACAAGTGAAATTGCGGCGAATGCACACGCAAATGCTAACTCTATTGCCATACTTGTAAGTGCTGGATTTAATGTTTCAAAGTTAAAAGTGCTTAGTTTATCAATTGTATCATTTGCTTTTACAAACCAAAATGCAGGATTAACTATTGCTGTATTCTTAGCAGTTTGACCCAATATTGATTGTGGCACAAAAGACCCACCTAAGAAGCAAAAACCTAATGAAACAAAGTTTGATATAGGAGCAACTGCATTTTTGCTTGCTACGTTTGAAATCAAAAAGCTTAAACTTAATGCAACAAGTGAGAAAATAAAAGTATTTAATGTAATAATTGCACCTTTAACACTAAGCATCTCTTTGCCGAATGTTATAATTGCAAGCCCAATGAATAATACAAAAACACAAAACGAAAGTATGAAATTGCCACTTAACATTTGAAGGCTGAATTTGGTTTGATTGATTGGTGATGCAAAGTTTCTCTTTTTCATGTTTTCTTCATTTACAATTAACATAACCATTGAAACACCCATGATTAGTATACCAAGGAAAGGATAAACCAAAGCGTTGAAATATGCATTTAGTCCTGACATTTTATCATTGACTTTTTTGCTTGACATATTAACTTGAGTACTGATTGCTAAGTCTTTTTTTACTAAATTATAATCAATTTCACCTGTTCCACCAAGATAAATATTTGCAGTATTTAAATAATTATCTACCATCTTACTCACAAACATTGCAGTCATGGAGTCAGGAATTTGCATTGTTTCAATGGTATTTGCTTTTCCACTTAAAAAGTCATTACCAAATCCTTTTGGTATGATTGTAATAAAATCAGCTTTTCTAAAGAACAAGGCATCTTTAAGACTTTCTTCATCGTCTTTAATGTCTACTGGTTTTGAATTAGATTTTAAATATGAGCTCAATTCATTTGATAATTCTGAGTCATCATAATTTATTACTGCAACATTGCATTTAGTAGTTTCAAATGCTGATGTTGTCTGCTTTTGAGAAACTTGGCTAAAAACAATCGTAAGGGCTAAAAAGATAACAACATATATTAAAATGGCAGTCATAGCACCTTTTTTAAATATTTTAAAGTAAAGCTTAAATGCTTGCATACTTTTGCCTCCTTAATACGAAATACGTCACAATACAACTAACTACTCCAAACGCAGATAGAATTATAAGATTTAAAAAGTATCGTCCGTTTGAGCTATAATAGTAAAGTGAATAAAATGCATCTGTAATTAAGTTTGCTGGATTTAAATAAGCTACTAATGGGAATTTGTTTTGAACATAATATTTCACATCAACTGCATTCATTCCAGCTAAAAATGAGCCGAACAGTGTTGCAGTAATTATAACCGCCACTTTAATACCATTACTCTTCTTAATAAATGAACTAATCATTGCACCAAGCATAATACCTGTAAAGCAACCTACAAATAAGAGTAATATAATTAACCCAGCATTGTTTCCAAATTCAACTTTTAAAACAAATGCAAGATATGCAAATGTAAATAACATAGATAAAAAATGGAATAGTATTGTAGCACTAATTGAGGCTGTAAATGCCTTTAGTTTATGAGTAGGAGAAACGTTTACTCTTGCAGCTTCTGAGGATTGATTTGCTTGAATACATTCAATATCAGATATTGCAAGTGTTCCCCCCATTAATGCAGCCATAGCAAGCAATGAATAAAAAGAAATAACAATTGGATTTGTTGTATTTCCGATAGGTTTTTGTTTTGTATAGGAATTATTAAATTTAAGTTCATTTAAAAAGTTTGTTTTTAAAACTTCAGGATTTTTTTGAATAACTCCATTAACTGTAGATGTTACTCTTTGATACGAATCTAGAACAGATTTTATTATACTTTGAGGCAAACCACTTTTAGAAACGGTTATGTTCATTTTATCGCCTAGATTAATAATCCCACTTACCTTGCCCTCATCAAGCTTTTTCTTTGCATCTTTTATATCTGTTTTTGTAACAATAAACATTTCAGTGTTATCTAAGACTTCAAAAAAAGCATTGTCACTTGCTGAATAATTTGTTACTGCAACATCAATTTTTTCGAATTTTTCACTAGCACCAATATTAGAAAATGCCATATAGAAGAAAGTTGATAAAATTAACGGCCATAAAAATACCCAAAAAAGACTCATTTTATCTTTAAGCATATACTTAACTTTATATTTGAATATGTGAAAAAACACAGTAAATCTACCCCCTTAATCTCTTAATTCTTTACCTGTAATCTCTAAGAAAACATCATTTAGTGTTGGCAATTCAGAATAAATTTTCCCGTATGAAATATTATTCTTATCTACGAAATCAATAATATTTGAAAGATTACTCTTACCACTCTTTGTACGAATTGAAAGCATATTCTCTTTATATTCAACAGTAATAACGTTTGGCATTGCTTTTATTTGTTCCATCAAGCTTGGAGTTATGTTAAAAGCTTCCAACACGACTTTTTCACCAAGTGAAATCATTGACTTAAGTTCTTCTTTTGTACCGGATGCAATAATTTTGCCTTTATCCATTATTGCAATTCGAGTACAAAGCTGTTCTACTTCGTCCATATAATGTGATGTATAAATAATTGTTGCACCCTCTTCATTTAGCTTTTTTATTCCTTCAAGAATATTGTTTCTACTTTGAGGATCAACTGCAACAGTTGGTTCATCTAGAATTATAAGTTTTGGTTTATGTGCAATTCCGCAAGCAATATTTAGACGGCGCAATAAACCACCACTTAGTTTCTTTGGATAAAACTTTCTAAACTCACCTAATCCAACAAACTCAATTGCTTCTTCAACAAGTTGTTTTCTTTGTGTTTTATCAGTTACATACAATCCACAGAAATAGTCAATGTTTTGATATACAGTAAGTTCATTAAACACTGCTACATTTTGCATTACAATACCAATATCACGTTTTATATCGTATGCATTTGGCTTCATTTCTTTGTCGAATATTTTAACGTCGCCTTTATTATATTTTAAAAGTGATAGCAAGCAGTTTATAGCTGTTGTTTTTCCAGATCCGTTTGGTCCTAAAAGGCCAAAGATTTCGCCTTCTTTTATATCTAGATTAAGATGGTCAAGTGCGATTAAATCGCCGTATCTTTTTACTAAATTTGATATTTCAACTACCATATCAATTCTCCCTTGCAATATTTATTTGATGTTATTATTATACGATAATAAATATTGTATTGTAAGTGCTATATGTCATTAGTTTAACATGACATTTGTCATATTAATGAATATAATCCCATGTACAAGTAGTATATTTTATGGTATGATTTGCTTGTATATTATAAAGTGGAACAACACGGGGGGGCGTTCCCTACATGGCTAAATGGAAGTTGAATTTTTAATATAGAGGTGAGTAAATGAACAGTATTATAGATAAAATTATTATGATAATATTAGCAGTAATTACTGTAACTATATATAGCAATCCTATTAATGCTATTTTTCTTATTTTGCTTGTGATTACGCTCAGCGCAATGCTTGAATATATTGACTCGGATAAGGTTAGTGTTGTAACTTTTTGTGGGTACTGTATAATGTGTTGTTTTGTTCCAACTTGTATATATCTGCTCCCAGTGCTTTATTACGATTTGTTTTTAACTAAATATAAGTATTTTGCATTCTGTGGGGTTGTTCCATATATAATTAATTTAAATAAGTTTTCATCAGTATCTTTGACAATTATTCTAATGGCAATTGCCACTTGTTATTTATTAAGAATTAAGACCAAACGGTATGACAAGGTGCATTCTGATTATATTACTAATCGTGATACATTGACTGAAATGTCAATATCCCTTGAGAAGAAAGTTGAAAGTATTTTAGAAAGGCAAGATTATGATGTGAATTTGGCAACTCTTAACGAACGTAATCGTATTGCAAGGGAAATCCATGACAATGTGGGGCATTTGCTGTCAAGTTCAATTTTACAGCTTGGTGCAATTATGGCAATAGCAAAAGATGAAACTGTTAAAACCTTGCTTAATACTCTTAAAGATACTTTAGGCAAAGGAATGGATTCAATACGGTCTAGTGTGCATGATTTAAGAGATGATTCAATTGACCTTTATGTACAGTTAAATCAACTTGTTAAAGACTTCACTTTTTGCGAAATTGAGCTAGTGTATGAGATTGGGGAAAGTCTGGGCATTAAGTCAAAATATGCAATTATTGCAATAGTGAAAGAGGCATTGTCAAATATAATTAAACATAGTAATGCAATTAAGGTAACAATTTCGTTATATGAGCATCCAAAGCTATATCAATTAATAATTTAT
>DAMDCT010000001.1:50586-62096 GCA_032091455.1 Oscillospiraceae bacterium
AAGCAACGTGTAAATAGTTTAAATGGTGTTGTTAACTTTGATAACTCGGATGGCTTTAGAATATTTATTTCATTTCAAAAGTAAAAATAAAAAATTAAATCACTACCAAATAACCTGTTATGTTGAAAGGGACTTTTTTATATGAAAATAATAATTGTAGATGATGATAAACTAGTTTCAACATCACTTAAAACTATAATTTGTGCTACAAGTGATATTGAAGTTTTAGCTCTCGGAGAAAATGCTCAACAAGCTGTTATTCTTTATGAGGAATATAAGCCTGATATTCTGCTTATGGATATTCGAATGGGTGAAAGAACGGGACTTGATGCGGCAACTGAAATCCTATCAAAAGATAAGAATGCAAAAATCATTTTTCTAACCACATTTGCCGATGACGAATATATAATAACAGCACTTAAGATAGGCGCAAAAGGTTACATATTAAAACAAAATTATGAAAGCATTATACCTGCGTTAAAAGCAGTTTCAATTGGTCAAAGTGTGTTTGGAGAGGAAATAGTATCAAAGCTTCCAACCATACTAAATACAACTAATACAAAAAAAGATATAGAAATTTTTAACCTAATTGACAAAGAAGTCGAGTTAATTGAGCTCGTTGCACAAGGCTTATCCAATAAAGAAATTGCAATAAAACTATTTTTGAGTGAGGGTACTGTTAGAAATTATATAAGCGCTATTTTAGAAAAGCTTGCTCTTCGTGATAGAACCCAACTGGCCATTTTTTATTTCAATAAGATGCAGTAATACTAACTTAATATTAAATTAGTATTACTTAAAAAAGGGCTAAGATTTTAAAATCTTAGCCCTTTTTCGCATTAATTATTATTTATTTAATATCATATTTACTATTAAATCAGCTTGAAATTGTTTTCCAATTTCATTGTAATGAAAACCGTCTTGAATACGAAACTCTGAATGTTCAACAACAGGTGAATACATATCATTCAAGCGCAATTTATATTTTTGTGCCAGCTTTTTTACGACTTCATTTTTCATTATTACCACAGGATTTAGTTTTTTATCGAGCAAATTTGAGTTAGTAACATCAGAAATTTGAGTTGAAGTGACTAAAATTAAATTAGGACATTTTTCTAGCATTAGTTTAATTGCTTCTTCATATTTACAAGTATATACTTCTTCACTAATGTCTAATCCATGCAATCCATTGTTAAAGTGAATATACTTGTAATCATATTCATTCAGGAAATAGTTTAACTCTTTGAAAAATGATTTGTCTTCAATTGATTTTGATGTAGATAACAAATCAACGCAATAACTCCCCAAAAGCTTTTCTTGAACATATGTTCTATATCCTACTGATATAGAATCACCAATTAATAAAATTCTCTCAGTACAATTGTCATTTGCATTTTCCCACCAGTAATTAGACCATTCTATTCTTTCTCTAGTCATAGCCAAAGCACACCTTCCATTTTAATAATAGTTTAATATGAATAACGTTTAATATGTTTTTAGCTGTACATATCTATGAAATCAATAAAAGAATAATTATTTTATTTTCATAGAAATATCAAAGCACTTTACTGAGTGAGTTAATGCACCAAGCGAAATAATGTCAACACCACATAATGCCACGTCACGTATGTTTTCGTGTGTAATGTTTCCAGATGCCTCAAGCACTGCCTTACCATTTGTACGGCGAACAGCTTCTTTCATTGTATCGTAATCCATGTTGTCAAGCATGATTACATCAGCACCAACAGCTAAAGCTTCATCAAGTTCTTGGAGTGTGCGAGTCTCAACTTCGATTTTAAGCATGTGACCTGCTTTTTTACGAAGTGCATTTACTGCATTGGTAAGAGAACCATATGCATCAATATGATTATCTTTTAGCATTGCTGCGTCACTTAGGTTGAAACGATGATTTTTACCGCCACCACATGTGACCGCATATTTTTGAATAGGACGCAAAAGGGGTAATGTCTTTCTTGTGTCAACAATACTCGCTTTTGTGCCTTCAACTAATTTAACACAACGATTTGTTGCAGTTGCAATACCACTCATGTGTTGTAATAGGTTAAGTGAAGTACGTTCACCTTTTAATAAAACTCTTGTTTTACCACTTATTGTTGCTATAATATCACCTTTTGTAACATTATCTCCGTCTTTTTTTAATAGAGATACAGTTGTTGTATCATCTAATAGAGTAAATACTCTTGCTGCAATGGAAAGACCAGCAATTACGCCCTCATCTTTAGAAATAAGTGTTGCAGTGGAAACGCTATCCTCTGGAATTAAGTAATCTGTCGTTACGTCAATATAGTTAATATCTTCTTTAATAGCATCTTTTATTAGGTCATCAACATAAAATTGTGGTAGTAGCATAAATATGCCCCTTTCATTCATTTGTATATTTTTCTAGCTAGTAGTGAAATCTATATTATAATGTTTTATAAAAAGCTTTTAGCTCTTGCTTTTTCTCATCGCTTAAATTGTGCCAGCGAATGCCTTGAATAGCGCCCTCTATTGCATATAATTTATTGATACAAGCAGTTGGGTCTTTTATTTTAATTTTTATAAAAACTTCTTTACTTCCTAGAGATTTTAGTTGCTCAACAGTCATAATACTTATCTCATTTAATTCTTTTTCTAAAACAGTTCCGATGTTAGGTAACTTTGATAGTTCTCCCATAAAACCTCCATTGTATAAAAAGCGTGCAAACCTGCACCTTTATTTGCATATTTGCACGCTTATAATTATATAACTTCTTTTAATATTAGATATGCAATTGTAGCAAGTGATCTTGCCTCAACTAAATCACGTGTAATTTTATAATTTCCATTTTCAATTTGTTCTAATAGTTCGCAAATGCGTTTATATCCCTTTTTTGCCTCTTCCAAATCAGGAGTTACAAAGTAAGCAGATTGCATAATAGCTCTTACTTCAGTTCGTATACCGTGTACAATTTCTTCAGTATTATCATCAGTAATAAAGTTATAGCTGTCAAAGTTTTTCTCGCAAGATTTAAAAAGTTGATTAATTTCAGTTGCACAACGGCGAGAGAAAACAACAGCCTCTAAAAGTGAATTACTTGCTAGTCTATTATTTCCATGCACACCAGTGTGAGAACATTCACCACAAGCATATAAACCGTCAATTGAAGTTTTAGAGTTATCGTTAACATCAATTCCACCCATTAGATAGTGTTGGCAAGGGAAGATTGGTATATAGTCCTTTGTAAGATCATATCCATCAAGCAATAGGCTAGAATATATCATAGGAAAACGATTTTTAATAAAAGTACTGTCTTTATGTGCGATACTTAGATAAAAATTATTTGATCCTGTCAATTTCGCTTCTTCAATAATACTACGTGAAACAACATCACGAGGGGCAAGTTCAAGCCTGTCATCATATCTGTCCATAAAACGTTTATAGTGGCAGTTATATAGGCATGCGCCTTCTCCACGGACAGACTCAGAGATTAAGAAGTTTTCACGTGTATTACTGTTTGCAAATGCTGTTGGATGAAATTGAACAAGGTGTAAGTTCTTTATCACTGCGCCAAGTCTATAACTAAGTGCAATACCATCACCTGTTGCAATTGCGGAATTAGTAGTATATTCATATACTCTGCCTATACCACCTGTGCAAACAACAACATAATGTGAATTGAAATAGCTATGGTTATTATTATCATCTAGCACATCTAGGTTAAATGTATTGTCAGTTTTTTTAAGGTCGCATACAATGTGATCCGACATAATAGTTACATTTTCAAGTTCTTTAACAGCTATAATTAGCTTATCAACAATTTCTTTGCCTGTACAATCTTTGTAATGTAGTATTCGAGATTTGGAGTGCCCACCTTCAAGGGTTAAATGAATATCTCCGTTTTTTTGCTTATCAAAATCCACTGCATAGTCATCAATTAGTTTGTGAACATCTGAAGGCCCTTCATGGGTTAGTATATCAACATGATGTGTATCGTTTTTAAATCCGCCCGCTATCATAGTATCGTTAATGTGTTCTTCCACACTATCATGTTCTTTATCATAAACTGCAGCAATCCCGCCTTGTGCAAGGCTTGAATTGCTAAGGGTTAATTCTCTCTTTGTTAACAGTAGAATGTTAAGACTTTTATCAAGATTTAAAGCTGTATAAAGTCCCGAAATTCCACCACCGATTATAATTACATCATAATTTTTGTAAATGTTGGCTTGAATGTTGTCTTGTTTGTTGTTTTGCATTATCTCACGTCCCCAATTTTTGCAGACCATATAAAACGTAAATAAATCTACAATATAAACTCAAATATTGTTTGTGTGGTCTGTGTTTTTATCTTTATTTTAAAAACATATACTTATTTCATTATACCACATAATAGTAAAAAATAAAGCTATGTTAATTAAATAACGAAAAAACTGCGACTTTAACAAATTGAATTATAAAAGGTTGAATGACATTGTACCTTTTCACAACTTTGTAGAATAATATTGAAATTTGTAAATAAAAGAAACCTGAAAAATAATTATATTAATAAATGTTATTTGAAATAAAACTATAATTAAATATATGTATAATACTAACAAAGTTATGGGCATAATACTGCTATATATATGTCAATTTATTGACAAAAAGGAGTTGTGAACATATGAAGGCTTGTATTATGGCAGGGGGTAAGGGCACAAGGCTTGCACCACTTACTAGTGATATGCCAAAACCTTTGGCGCCATTGTTAGGGAAACCTATAGTATACTATATTTTAGATTTGTTAAAAAAACACGGAATAAATGAGGCGGTTATGTCACTTGGCTATCAAGGACAAAGACTAAAATCAGAAATGATGGCTAATCAATACAACGATATTGATATTGATTTTGCATTTGAAGATACTCCTCTTGGAACGGCGGGTGGGGTTAAAAATGCAATGCGTGATTACAAAGGGGATTTTATTGTAATAAGCGGTGATGCCATGTGTGATTTTGATTTATCTAAGGCAATAGAATTTCATCAGTTAAATGACAGTATGGCAACGATTATTGCAAAAAGAGTAAATGATCCAAGGGAATATGGACTAATATGCAGTAACCAAATAGGCAGGGTTGAAGGGTTTGTTGAAAAGCCATCATATAAAAGCTGTTCAACAGATTTAGCAAGCACAGGAATTTATATACTTTCGTCAAAGGTATTAGAATTAGTAAATGAAAATGAGCAAGTTGATTTTGCAAAAGATATATTCCCTAAAATGATGGAAAATGGACAACCAATCTATGCATATGAGGAAAAAGGATATTGGTGTGATATTGGCGATATTAATAGTTATACCCAATGCCAGCATGATATAATTAATGGAAAAGTTAATTGCTTAATAGATGCTGAATGTTTGAATGGGGTATATCACAAGTCAAAATTGCATTTAGAAAATACAAAAATAAAATCTCCTGCTTTCATTGGAAAAGGAACAACAATAGGGAAAGACAGTGTAATATACCCAAACAGCATTATTGGTGATAATGTTACAATAGGGGATAACTGCACTATTAATGGCGCAATTATTTTGGATAGTGTGTATGTAGGGGATAGAGCCACAATTGTCGAGGCAGTTTGCTGTAATGGTGCACGCCTTGAAAATGATACTTCGATATACGAGGGTAGTGTAATTGGTAGTGGAGCAGTAGTGCAAAGTGGTGCAATTATTGAAAATGGAGTTAAGGTATGGGCAAATAAGACCGTTACAGAGGGGACAATACTTAAAGAGGATTTACAGTTTGGTCATGCACGTAACATCACAATAGACGATGATGGAATTATTGGACAAACTAATGTAACTATAACTCCAGCTCTTTGTACTAAAATAGGGAGTGGCGTTGCAAGCTTAAAATCTGGCGGAGTGATTGGTATTGCATACAATAGTCATCAAAGTGGTGTAGCCCTTTATTATGCAGTTATTTCAGGAATAGTTGCAGCTGGAGCAAACGTATGGACTTTTGGAGAATGTATCGAAAGTCAGTTTAATTTTTGCTTGTCAAAAAGTCTTGCTGATTATGGTATTTATATAGATGGTGGGATTATTGCCACAATAAAAATAGTTGAAAAAGGCTCAATGCCGACATCAAGGCCAATTGAAAGAAAGTTAGAAGGAGCAATTAACAGGGGCGAATACAAGCGTGTGAGTGCAAATGAAATTGGTAGCGTTGTTAATATGCAGAGCTTAAGAGAACTATATGCAATCGAACTTTTAAAGCTATGTGATGCACCACTTGATGGGTTAAAAGTGAATGTTAAATCATCAAATAAGAGTATAAAAAAACTTATGGAGGAAACACTTATTAAACTTGGATGCGAAATTAATGAGGGGTTGACTATAAGTATATCTGCTAATGGAGATGGAGTTTGTTTATCATTGGATAAGCAAAATTATTTATTAAGAGAAAGAGCACTTGTTTTAAGCTGTCTTATTGAATTCTTAAAGGGAGAAAATGTGGCAGTACCACAAACTGCACCTAAAATTATTGATGATCTTGCACAAATACATGGAAAAACCGCGTTTCGTTATTACGATTGTCCTTGTGATGATAAGGATAAAATTGCACGTCAAAAAGCAATTGCAAAACCTTATTTGCGTGATGGGCTAATGATGACAATAAAACTATTATCATTTATGAAATTCAAAAAAATTAATTATTTAGAGCTTTTGAAATTAATTCCTGAATTTAATGTAAGCTCAAGGCTTGTATCAGTAGGAATTAGTCCAAGTGTAATAATGAAAAGGCTTCAATGCGATAAAAAAGCACAAATTGAAGGAGCGGTTGTTACAAAAGATGGGCATACAGCATTAATAAGACCAATTAAGTCAGGGAAAGGAATTATGATTTTTTCTGAAAGCATGAAAAGTGAAACAGCAATTGAGATATGTGATACGTTTGAAAGCATAATTAAGGACACAGCACTTGACAGTTAAATATATTCGTTATACAATAGGAATACTATGGAGTACGGATTTAGGCAAATTTTTTTTATAATTTAGATAAAATATTACGGCAACATATCGGAAATGGCAAAGAAACTTATATGACCGAAAATATTTAATCTTTAACGGTTCAATAATCAAAACAATAGTTAGAGTCATTCGTCAACTATAGTTAGAAATATAATTCTTGCTATGGTTAGGTTTTCGATTTTATCACAGTTTAGAGTTTAGATTCTTGCTGTGGGTGAATTTTACTCTAACATAGTTAGAGTGAAACTCTAACTATTGTACATAACATGAACGGAAATTGGAATAAAAACAGTCGTAAATGCTGGCAATACATAGAAAGCAAGCTGTATTATAATAATAAATCACCACCAAAAGTTATGCAAATTCATGTTGCATATTGGTGGTGTGGCTTGTTTTGTAAAACTAATTCAATTAAACATTGGCAAGGAGTTAATATAGGTATCAGACATACTTATATTATAAAATATTAAGCTTTAGTTTACATTGAATACGGTTCAAAATGGAAAAGAGAGGTATTACAAGTGATAGAAAAAGAAGAAAAAATTGAGGAAAGCGTAAAGCAAGAAAAGCAAGCGAGTTTCTTGAAAAATCCTAATAACAATCAAAAATCAGATGTAGAAACTGCAATAAAATTAAAAAAGCAACCAACAAAGTCAAAATCAGTAAGTGAGCATTATTCAAAGGTAAAAGCACAAAAGACTGAGATTACTCAGGAAAATAATCCAACAGCACCTGAAGAAAAGGCATTGAAAAGCAAAGTTACACATAATAAAGCAAAGCAAAATAAAGCAGTGCAAAATAAAGAGGTGCAAAACAAGGAAGCACAAACATTAAAGAAAACAACGACACATAAAAAAATAACAGCTAAAAAGAATGATCCACAAGTTCCAATTAGAATAATTCCTCTTGGAGGGTTAAATGAAATTGGTAAAAACATGACAATGTATGAATGCCAAGGTGATATGTTTATTGTTGACTGTGGTTTGGCGTTCCCAGATGCAGATATGTTGGGCGTTGACTTAGTAATTCCTGATTTTAGTTATGTTGAAAAAAATATAGATAGAATAAAAGGACTTTGTATAACTCATGGACATGAGGACCATATAGGGAGCATACCTTACCTGCTTAAGAAATTTAATTTGCCAATATACGGTTCACCTCTTGCAATTGGTCTTATCAAAGGCAAGTTGAAAGAGCACGGACTTTTAAATAGCGCAAAATTACATGTGGTTTCTCCACGACAAAAAGTTAAAATGGGATGCATGACAGTTGAGTTTGTAAGAGTAAATCACTCGATACCAGATGCAATGTCAGTTGTAATCCATTCTCCTGCAGGAATTATAATTCAAACGGGTGACTTTAAAGTTGACTATTCACCAATTGAGGGCGAAGTTATAGACCTTGCTCGTTTCGCAGAGCTTGGAAGTGAGGGCGTATTGTGCTTACTTTCAGATTCAACTAATGCAGAACGACCAGGTTCAACCATGTCCGAACGTAAGGTTGGACAATCCTTTCAAACACTATTCAGTAATGCAGAAGGCAAGCGTATCATCATTGCATCATTTGCTTCGAATATTCACAGAATTCAGCAGATTATTAACACTGCTGAAAAGTTTGGAAGAAAAGTTGCGGTTAGTGGAAGAAGCATGGAGAATGTTGTCGGCATTGCAATTGAACTTGGATATTTGACTGTAGCTAAAGGCGTATTAGTTGATATAGATGCAATAAACCGATTACCTAAAGATAAGGTTACGATTATTACAACTGGTAGTCAGGGGGAACCTATGTCAGCGTTGTCACGTATGGCTATGGGTGATCATCGTAAACTTAGCGTTACAAGTGAGGACTACATTATTATTTCAGCAACTCCAATACCGGGTAATGAAAAACACGTAACACGTGTAATAAATGATCTGTTAAAACTTGGCGCAGAAGTAATATATGAAGCAATGTATGAGGTTCATACTTCAGGACACGCATGCCAAGATGAACTTAAAATGATGCTTGCAATAACTAAGCCAAAGTTCTTTATGCCAGTACATGGTGAATTTAAGCATCTTAAGGCACATTCAAAGTTGGCTAGGGAAATGGGTGTTGCACCAGCGAATACTCATATTGGTGAAATTGGTCAGGTTATTGAGTTCAAGCAAGATTCTATGAAAGTAGTTGCTAATGTTGAGGCTGGACGCGTTTTAGTTGATGGATTAGGTGTTGGTGACGTTGGAGCAATAGTATTAAGAGATAGAAGACATTTGGCACAAGATGGCTTGATAATAGTTGTAATGACTATGGAGAGTGAATCTGGAGCACTTTTATCAGGACCAGATATTGTTTCTCGTGGTTTTGTATATGTTCGTGAGGCAGAGGAACTTATTACTCAAGCCAAAACTGTTGTTAAGAATATACTTGATGTATGCGCAGAACAAAATATTCGCGATTGGGCAACAATTAAACTTAATGTAAGAGATGGGCTATCCAATTTCATTTATAAAAAGACAAAACGTGGTCCAATGATTTTGCCAATAATAACAGAAGTTTAAATAGATATTTTTTTAATTATGTGTTACAATTAAATAATAAGGTGTAACCGCAAGGGTTTTACCCTTGTGGTTGCCTTACATAATAAAGATAAAACGTGGATGAGAGGAATGAAACAATAATGAAACACAGAAAATTTTGGTTAATTAAGCCTATTTATTTTATACTTATGGCAATAAGTATAATAGTAACAGGCATACTATTTTTTCAGGATAGATTATTGTTTTTTATCTTTGCTCCAATCGTTTTGGTTTCAGTAATTTATAGTTTGTATAGACTATTTCATATTCAGGAGGATATATATAATATTATTACTACCATGGGTAAGGCAATCACTGATTCGCATGAGGCAAGCCTTATAAATTTCCCATTGCCATCACTTATTGTGAGTGATGAAAATGAGGTGTTATGGTACAATGATATGTTCAAGGATAATGTGATTAAAGATCAAGACGATATTTTTGGAAAGAACATTCAAACTATTTTTGGTAAGGATATTTATGAAATTGGCGCAAGCCAAGGGATAGTTATAGAATATAACAATAATTTTTATGAAGTGTTTAGCATAAAAGCAGGCAATAAATCAACTCCGCTTTACATGGTGTATTTAGTTGATATAACTTTACTTCAGACAAATATGAATTTATCACAAGATAAACAACCAGTTATAATGATGGTGCTTATTGATAATTATGATGAAGCTATTGGCAATGAAAACAGCGCAGAGGAATCTCGCTTAATTGGTGAGGTTAGAAATGCTATTCAAGAGTTTGTGGATAGAACTTCTGGATTTATTAAAAGGCTTGACCGAGATAGATATATAATGTTGATTGAAAAAGTATATTTGGATAGTATAATACAAAATAGATTCGATGTTCTTGATAAAGCTAGAGAGATTGGGACTGCAGGGAAAACACCAATAACACTTTCGATAGGTGTTGCTACAGTTGAAACAACTTTAGTAAAGGCAGAACGTGATTCAAGGCAAGCACTTGATATGGCACTTGGGCGTGGTGGAGATCAAGCAGTTATTAAAACTGATACTGGATATGCTTTTTTTGGTGGATATTCAAAGGGTGTTGAGAAAAGAACAAAAGTTAAAACAAGAATAATTGCTTCAGCACTTGTAGAATTAATAAAATCATCGGATAACGTTTTAATTATGGGTCATAAGTTTGCTGATCTTGACTGTCTAGGTTCTGCAATAGGAATGGCAAAAGCTGTTAGAAGTTTTGACAAAAAAGTAAATATTGTACTTGATTCAAGGCGAAACCTTGCAGATTGTATGGTACAAAGGCTAGTACAAAATGAGGAACAACATTTATTATCACTACCAGATGTTGCACTAGATATGATTACGGACAAAACATTGCTAATTATAGTTGACACACATTCACAAGCACTTGTGGAAAGTGAAGAAGTTTATAATAAATGTAAACAGGTTGTTATAATTGACCATCACAGAAAGGTTGTCAACCATATTGACAACGCAGTAATATTCTATCATGAACCTTATGCTTCTTCAGCATCAGAAATGGTAGCAGAATTAGTACAGTATTTCGGGGATAATTGCAAGCTAACTAGTCTTGAAGCAGAGGCACTTTTAGCTGGTATTATGCTTGACACCAAGAACTTTATTATCAAAACTGGAGTTAGAACTTTTGAGGCGGCGGCATATTTACGCCGACTTGGCGCAGATACACTTGAAGTAAGAAAGCTATTCGCATCAACAATGGATTCTTATCAAAAGAAATCTAGAGTTGTTGCCTCCGCTGAAATATATCAACAATGTGCAATTGCTGTTTGTGATTTTATATCTGATGATTTAAGAGTTATTGCGCCACAAGCTGCAGATGAATTATTAGGAATTAGCAACGTAAAAGCCTCTTTTGTTTTATACGAACAAGACGATGTCGTTAATATATCAGCACGTTCAATGGGCGATTTAAATGTTCAAATTGTCATGGAAAAGCTTGGCGGTGG
>DAMDCT010000001.1:62106-63402 GCA_032091455.1 Oscillospiraceae bacterium
AAAGTTAATAAGAGTTAAGCATTGTTTTAACTCATGAAAGGTATGGTTACAATTATGAAGGTAATATTAAAACAAGATGTTAAAGGATCAGGAAAAGCAGGCGATTTAGTAAACGTTTCAGACGGATATGCACGAAATTTTCTTTTCAAGAAAGGGCTTGCAGTAGAGGCTAGTGCAAATGCACTAAATGAAAAGCTTACACATGACAGCTCAGTGGCACATCATGCACAAATGGAAATTGATAATGCTAATGAAGTTGCTAAAAAATTAAACGACAAAAGTATTACAATTACCGCTAAGGCAGGTTCAAACGGAAAACTTTTTGGAGCAATTACAACAAAAGAGATTGCGCAAGAAATTAATCGTTGCTTTGGCATTGATATTAATAAGAAGAAAATCACCCTAAACAGTGATGTGAAAAATTACGGTAGCTATACATTCGACATAAAGCTACATACTGGTGTAAATGCTAAGATGAAGTTGGAAGTTAAAGAGTAATAAGCAAAGAGTTTGAGTCTATGCCATTTTGGTATAGACTTTTACTGCTTTTATCGATGCTGAAATTAGTATTATACATAGATACAATGGCTTGAACATAATAATTATTATAAGGAGGCTTTAACACATGAAAAGAAGGTTTTTTGGGCTTGTTTGTTTATTTGCAATAGTTGTAATGGCATTTAGCGGTTGTAGCAGTAGTAACGATAATAAGTCCAGTGGTATTATGAAAAGTGATTCAAGGACACAAGAAAAACAGAGTATGGATGATGCTGGAGGAGTGTCTGAAGAAACAAAAACAAATCAAATTCCTGACACTAACCGTAAGTTAATTCGTAACGTATCACTTAGAATGGAAACTCGTGAATTTGATAAGATAATTGAACAAATTAATACTCAAATCACAAAGGAAAATGGATATATCGAGAATTCACAAATAGATGGTAACAAAAATGTTGGTTATCGTAATTCTAAAATTGTTGCACGTATTCCAAAAACAAAGCTTGATAGTTTTATTTCTTCAGTAAGTGGATTAGGAAATGTAACAAGTAAGCAAGAAAGTGTTGAAGATGTTACTCTTAAATATGTTGATGTTGAAAGCCATAAAAAGTCATTAAAAATTGAACAAGATAGATTGCTTTCATTACTTGAAAAAGCAGACAAATTAGAGGATATTATTGCTTTAGAAAAAAGACTTTCTGAAGTAAGATATGAGCTTGAGAACTATGAATCACAACTTCGTACATATGATAATTTAATAGATTATAGTACAGTCACAATTGAAATAGATGAAGTTGT
>DAMDCT010000001.1:63412-64107 GCA_032091455.1 Oscillospiraceae bacterium
TTGTACGTGTAACTGTGGTGAAAGATGATAGTATGTGGAGCAAAATGGGCAAAGGATTTAATGATAGTTTGTATGATATTGGAGTGGGGTTACAAAACTTTGCAATATGGTTTGTTTCTAATATAATTTATATCGTGATTTGGATAGCAGTTATTTTCGCTGGTTTCTTAATTATCCTAAAAACGTATAAAAAACAACAGAGAGAAAATAAAAAGATAGCAAGTAATCTATCAAACAATAAATTAAATGATGCACCAAATGATAAAGAAAATCAATAAAAATGTATATACTTCTCTATCGGTATTGTTATGTTAATGAAAGGTATGTTATAATAAGACAAAATAAAAATGAACAAATGAGTAATAAAATATATAGGAGCGAATGTGTAAGATAAATAATCGCTCCTATTATTCACTCTTTATTTCAAACTAATAACAGGAGGTTACTATGGCAGATTTTGAACGAATGACAGACCCACAATTAAACAACCTGCCTTTCAGCCTTGAAGCAGAACAGTCTGTATTGGGTGGGCTATTACTTGAACCTGATGCATTAAATCTTGTGCTTGAATACATATCAAGACCTGAAATGTTTTATAAAAAACAGCATAGAGATTTATTCTCCGTGCTAATAAATATGTTTAATATGAGTAGAACGATTGACTTTATCACAGTGCTTGATGAGGCAATACGAGC
>DAMDCT010000001.1:64117-66341 GCA_032091455.1 Oscillospiraceae bacterium
AGATATATTTGAAAGCAGTGAAAATGCAAAACTATATTTAGTTTCACTAATGGAGCTTGTTCCTACAATTGCAAACATATCTGAATACTGCAAAATTGTCCAGGAAAAATATTATATACGGACACTTATTATTGCGTGCAGTGAGATTTCTGATCGTTCCACAGATGGAGACATTGATGCTAAGTCATTGCTAGATCTTGCGGAACAAAGAATTTATGATATAAGACAGGGTAAGGATGCAACTTCCCTTACAAAGATAGATACAGTAATCATTGAGGCGTATGACAAACTTGTTAAGCTTACAGGTGAGGATAGAGATCAATATCTTGGATTACCAACAGGGTTTGGCTCTTTAGATGGGATGATTTCTGGATTAAATAAGTCAGACCTTGTTTTAATTGCGGCTCGTCCTGGTATGGGAAAAACTAGCTTTATGCTGAATATTGCAACTAATGTTGCGTTAAAAAGCAAAAAAGATGTTGCCGTATTTTCACTTGAGATGTCAAATGAACAGCTTGTAACAAGAGTTTTATCATCAGAGGCACGCGTTAAAAGTGAAAAGCTTAAAACTGGCAATCTATCAGGAGAAGAGTGGGTAAAACTTGCCTCTAGTGCCGATGTTTTAAGTAAAACTAATATGTACTTGGATGATACAGCAGGAATAACAGTTGCCGAAATGAAGGCGAAACTAAGACGGCTTAAAAACCTTGGTTTGGTTGTAATTGATTATTTACAGCTTATGTCAAGTGGAAAAAGAACTGAAAACCGAGTGCAGGAAATATCCCAAATGAGAAGAAATTTAAAAATTATGGCAAAGGAACTTAATGTTCCAGTTGTGTTATTGTCACAGCTATCTCGTGCGGCAGAGCAACGTCAAGGGCATAGACCTATGTTGTCTGACCTTAGAGATTCAGGCTCAATTGAGCAGGATGCTGATATTGTTATGTTCTTGTATCGTGAGGGCTATTATGAAGAGGATGTTGAAAATAAAACTCTTGCACAATGCATTGTCGCAAAAAATCGTCATGGATCAACTGGAGAGGTTGACATACGTTGGGTTGGAGAGTACACAAGATTTGAAAATTTGGAGACAATGAGAAATGAGCCATAATAATATGAACACAATTGAAATTGTTGATGTCCCTTTATCGGACGAGTATCCCGCCAGTATAGAGGAAGCATTTATGGATGTTGAAGGACGAGGAATAAGTATGAATAGATTGCTTGAAAAAGCAATAAATGATTTTAATTTAATAGATGAAGATGATAAAATCGTAGTAGGATTATCTGGTGGTGCTGATTCAATAATGCTTACGCATTATCTTAAATTTGCACTTAAGATGGAGGTTGTTGCGTGCCATATCAATCACAATTTACGTGGCGAGGAAAGTAAGCGTGATATGGAGTTTGTCAAAAAGATTTGTAACGAGTGGAGTATACCACTTAGCATACACAGTGTTGATATAACGCAGTATGCCCAAAAAAATAAAATTACAATTGAACAAGCAGGAAGGCAAGTTCGGTATGAGTTTTTTGAATTAAGTTTAAAAGAATATAATGCTCAAAAAATTGCTACTGCTCATACACTTTCTGATAATACTGAAACAGTCATGTTCAACCTTGCAAGGGGAACAGGATTAAAAGGATTATGCGGTATTCCTCCAAAGCGCAGTAATATCATTAGACCACTTATTTATTTAACAAGGCGGGATATAGAAAATTATTGTAATGAACATAGTTTGAAATATGTCGTAGATTCAACAAATTTAAAAACCGTTTATACTAGAAATAAAATAAGACATGAAGTGTTGCCAAAACTCCTAGAGGTGAATCCTCAACTTTTTACAGCTGTAAATCGCACAATTGGCGTTTTAACAAATGAACAGGATTATATGCACAGTGAAGCACTTGAGGCATATGAAAAAGTAAGAAAATCTGATGGATTATCAACAGAACGATTACAGAAATATCATATTGCCATAAGGCATAGAATATTGTCGCTTTTTCTTGAGGACAATAATCTAGATAGGACAAATGAGCTGATTGCAAGGCTTGATAAATTAGTTTTAATTGATAAGGGTAAAATTAATGTTAAGGGCGATATATACGTTGAGGTTAAAAAGCACACATTGATTTTGTTTGATAACAAGCATATATTAGATTATTTTGAACAACCTTTAGAAATTGGTGAATTTTTTTCACAAAATGGACAGCAATATACAAT
>DAMDCT010000001.1:66495-74415 GCA_032091455.1 Oscillospiraceae bacterium
GTTCAAGATCATTAAAAAGACTATTTATTGATGATAAGCTTACTCCACCACAAAAATCACAGCTTTTAGTTATTGCTGATGATAAATCAGTTGTTGCAGTTGAAAATTATGGCGAGGATAAACGTGTTACAGTAGATGAAAATACAAAGCACATTTTAGTTATTATTAAAAAATAAATAATTACATCGTCGCTTGCATAAGAAAGTTATAATTATTGTCCCCCAGCGAAAGACGATAATATGAATAGTTAATATGTATTCGCTGGAGATACGGAGATTACTATATGATGAAAAAAGACATTTTAAAAGTATTAATATCAGAGGCTGAGCTTGATAAAAAAGTCAAGGAATTAGGAAAGAAAATAAGTGAAGACTATAAAGGCAAAAACTTAATGATGGTTAGCGTTTTAAAGGGATCTGTTGTATTTATGGCAGACCTTATGCGAGCTATTAATATACCATGCGAAATTGATTTTATGTCCGTTTCAAGTTATGGAAGTGGTGTTAAAACAAGCGGTGTTGTTAAGATTATTAAGGATTTAGATATTAATCTTGAGGGGCAAGATTTGTTAATAGTTGAGGATATTCTTGACAGTGGATTAACTTTGAGTTATATTAAGAGCATATTGCTAGAACGTGCACCAAGCTCAATTAGCATATGTACATTGCTTGATAAACCTGAACGTCGTCAAGCAGATATTAAGGCCGATTACATAGGCTTTCAGGTACCTGATCAGTTCGTAGTAGGATATGGATTGGATTATGATGAGAAATACAGAAACATGCCTTATATAGGAATACTAAAACCTGAAGTGTATTCTGAAGAAACTCATTAGAATAAAAATAACGCTTATAACTCTTATCTTTAATTTTATTATTGATAGTGATTATATAAAATAACCGTAATATATTTTCAAAGGAGATGACATTTTGCAAAAAAAGAAAAAGACGATTGGTATTTATACTGGAATTTTGTTATTGCTGCTTTTAGGCATAGCTTTTATGTCAACGCTTATTAAGCCAACAGGAGTTACCTATAAGTACTCTGACATTATATATATGTTTGAAGACGGATTAGTTAAACAATATTCACTTGATTTAGGCACAGGCGAACTTAAAGTCAAGATTGATATGAAAAACGAAAAGGCAAAAGATATAAAAGAAACTGCAAAAGACAAAACAGATGGAGCAAAAATAGTCGTTTATAAGGTAGCTAGTGCAAGCCTTTTTGTTGAAGATACAAAAGATGCAATAGATAAGTACAATGTAAATCTAGTAAGTAAAGATAAAATGGGAATTGAATATATTCCTGCCAAGGATAAATCATGGATGTTCCCAGTGCTATCAATGGTTGTATCAATTGCTTTACTTGGATTTTTATTCTTCATGATAATGAAGCAATCAGGTGGCGGCGGCAAAATAAGTCAATTCAGCAAAGCAAGCACAAAGACTATTCAAGCCGGAAAGAAAACAACTTTTGCAGAAGTTGCTGGTGCTGATGAAGAAAAAGAAGAACTTTATGAAATCGTACAATTTCTGAAAAAACCAGATAAATTCAAGGAACTTGGCGCAAGAATTCCAAAAGGTGTATTGCTTGTGGGTCCTCCAGGTACTGGTAAAACATTGCTTGCACGTGCAGTTGCAGGTGAAGCAGGAGTTCCGTTTTATTCAATATCAGGTTCGGACTTTGTTGAAATGTTTGTTGGTGTTGGTGCATCACGTGTAAGAGATTTATTTACAACAGCTAAGAAAAACCAACCATCTATTGTATTTATAGATGAAATTGATGCAGTAGGACGTCATCGTGGCGCTGGCTTAGGCGGAGGACATGATGAAAGAGAACAAACCTTAAACCAGTTGCTTGTTGAAATGGATGGATTTGGTGAAAATGAAGGCGTAATTATAATTGCGGCTACAAACCGTCGTGATATATTAGATCCTGCACTACTAAGACCAGGTCGTTTTGATCGTCAAGTAGTGGTTGGTTATCCAGATGTTAAGGGACGTGAAGAAATTCTAAAGGTTCATTCAAGAAATAAACCTCTTGGATTTGATGTTAACCTTAATAAGATTGCAAGAACAACCGCAGGCTTTACAGGTGCAGACCTTGAGAACTTACTAAATGAAGCAGCTTTGCTTGCTGCGAGAAATCAGAGAAAAGCAATCACCGAACAAGATATTGAGGCGGCAACGATTAAAGTTGTTGCTGGTCCTGAGAAAAAATCGCATAAGATTAGTGATCATGATAAAAAAATTACAGCATATCATGAAGCAGGACACGCAGTTACAACATATTACTGCAAAACACAAGACAGTGTTCATGAAGTTTCAATCATACCTCGTGGGATGGCAGCAGGATATACTATGCACCTTCCAGATGAAGATAGAATGCATATGTCTAGAACTAAAATGCAAGAAAGCCTAATAGTATTATTAGCAGGACGTGTTGCTGAGGAAGTATCACTTGATGATATTTGCACAGGTGCATCAAATGACATTGAGCGTGCTACGCAAGCGGCTCGTGACATGGTTACTCGTTACGGATTTAGCAATACACTTGGACCAATTGTTTATGGTCAAGCAGAAAGTGAAGTATTCTTAGGACGTGATTTCAACCATCAAAGAAACTACTCTGAGAATGTTGCTAAGGAAATTGATGCTGAAATTCGTGAGTTAATTGACAAGGCTTACGAGTCTGCAAGAGAGATATTAACTTTACATGCTGACCAACTTGAACTTATTTCAAAATGGTTACTTGAATATGAAAAGATTAATTCTGATACTTTTACAAAACTTATGTCAGGCGAACTCGAGTTTACTCCTCGACCTGTTGAGGAAAAACTAGAAGATAAAAACGATGATAAAAATGAAACTGTAATTGCTCCTGAAATTGATGAGCAAAAACCAGTTGATGAACCAAAAGCAGAACAAGACATATAAGAAGAAATTAGTATTTAATGCCCATCACGATTGTGATGGGCATTTTCTTTTATATTAAAATTCTCTATAGAGTGCAATTTTCATCCTCTTTTATTTCACTAATTGTAACTTCATTATATCGTTGTTGCTTGTAGAAATCCTCTTGAGCTTGCTTAATAATATCATCTAGCAAGCTGTCTATTGAAGATGTAGTTTCAGTAACAGGGGGGGACTGAATTACATTTGAAGAGGGTGATTCTTCAACAAAAACCATTTCATTATATATTTCGTAAGAAAAGCTTGTCCCATCTATTTTATAGCTAGTTTGAGATTGATTATTTTCAGATGTTTCGGTAAATTCCTGCATCGCTTTTCCAATGCTAACTTGCTGGGGAGCGTTAATGCTATCACTATCGCAAGTTATCTGTTGTTCTTCTAGTAACACATTATCATCAAGTAGCTCGTCACATTCATTATCATATTCAGTTATAACTTCAATTGGATTATCTATAGCGATCTTTAGATTTTTTCTATTAATAATTGAAAATACTAGTGTAATACTAAGTCCGGCTATAATTACTCCACCAAAAATAATGATATAAATTAATGTGGTGTTTTTATTATTCGAAATTTCGCTGAATATTTCGCCTAATAAGTGATTTTGGAAAACTACCTTTCCAATGTAACTTGGAGAGGAGATGTCAATTTTAGTTACGTTATCTTTAAGTGTTACAATACCATCAGTAATTGAAGCAACAACGTCTACACACTGTATATTAGTTAAATCCTCATGAGTTACATTATATATAATTTTATCATCTTTTTTCAACGATTTGTTTTCCTTGTTGATGATAATCAAACTAGTTTTAGGCACGACAGTAGTTGCGTTAGAAGTGTAAAGCAACGCAGTGTGATTAAGTATTGTTTGTTTGGACGAAGTGAAAAAAACTAAAATTCCACTTAAAACAATCAACACAGTAATTAATATTATGTTTAAAACAATTAAACTTTTTGAAATAATTTTTCTCATAAATACCTCACATCCGAACTGGTTCATTTTGCTCAACCGTTTTGTTGGCTGTTTTTCCATGAAATCATTGTTAACGAGATAGTGCAGATAAGTCTATGAATAAAATTATATACTAAAAAGTAAGATTTAACAAGAAATTTAGTAGAAAAACATGTATATTGTAATTGAACTCATTATAAAGCCAGCTAAATCAGCGGAGAGAGAACACAGTACAGTGTGGCGTGTTTTGTATATTTTTGTTGCACCATAATATACTGCAATTGTGTAAAATGTAGTTTCGGTAGAACCCATTAGCACACTTGCAATACGTCCAATTAAGCTATCTGAGCCATTTGTTACTAGAATATCTTTATATATACATAGTGCCCCGCTTCCTGAAATTGGGCGCAATAAAGCTAAGGGTGTAATTTCTTTTGGGATATGTAGCAAATTGGTTAATGGGGAAATTGCATATGAAATCACGTCAAGTCCACCGGATACTTTAAACATGCCAACGCATGTCATCAGACCAATTAATGCTGGAAGAATGTTAACACTGGTTTTTATGCCTTCCTTAGCACCAACTAGAAATTCATTAAATACATCCACTTTTTTAACAAGTCCAAACCCAAGAATAAATGCAATTATAACAGGGATAATGTAGTTAGTCATGTTTCTCCACCTTGTGTAATAAATTAATGTTATACAATTAATAGTAAATATAGCGTTATAGCGCAAACCTCCACATAAGAATAATTTTTCTAAAATAATACTTTAAATAAAATATAATTGTGAATAATGGTAAATACAATGTAGATAATATAGCTAGTGGATTTACCTTCAATTGTTATTATTTAAAATGGGGAATAGCTTATTCATAATAAACGCAACTGTAAGTCCTGTAGCTAGCGCTATAAGCGACGAAACCCAGACAGCAGGTAGAATGTCCATTGGAGTTTGGGAGCCGTATTTAAGGCGTAGCATTGCAACTGTAGTTGGTATAAGTTGTATTGACGCTGTGTTTAAAACTACAAGCATAACCATGTTGTTTGTAGCAATTCCTTTTTGATGTATAGGTGTATTTTTTTCAAGTTCAGTAATCGCTGCAATTCCGAGTGGTGTTGCCGCATTTCCCAATCCTAAAAGGTTTGCAGTGATATTCATACTTATGAGTTCCATTGCAGTTGAGGATTTATCAAGTCCTTTAAACACAAATCTTGTAAGTGGAGATAACATGCGACAAACAATTTTTGTTAGCCCTGATTTTTGTGCAACTCGCATTAGACCATTCCAAAGGCAAATTGATCCTGTTAATGTTATTGCTAACTCAACGGCTTTTGTACACTCTAATAATGCGCTGTTACTCACGTCTGCGATTTTGCCATTCATTGCACCAAACACAATTGAGAGAAGTATTAAAATGGTAAAAACCCATTTCATATCACAAAAAACCCCCTGTAATTTACATATATTTAAGTATATGAAACTTGTTCACAAAATATTTTCATTTAAAGCAAGGAAATATTCGAAAACATGTTGACAGTTAATGTAAAATAATGTAGCATATTGTTGTAGAGATATAAAACTATATACAAGCATTATTAAAAAGGAAAGGAAGGGATATTTTGAAATCTACAGGAATAGTTAGAAAAATTGACAACCTAGGAAGAGTTGTACTACCAATCGAGCTAAGACGCATATTCGACATCGACAAGGAGGATCCAGTTGAGATTTTCGTTGACGACAATTACATTATGTTGAAGAAATATCAACCTGCATGTATCTTCTGTAACGATGCAAAAGATGTTGTAAACTTTAGAGGTAAAAACATCTGCGTTAATTGTCTTGAAGACATGAAGACAAAAGCATAATTTTAAAAATAATTGTTAGAATATAACAACGCCTGCATTGGAGCTAAGCTCCTTTGCAGGCGAATTTTATTTTTATTAATTCAGTTGGAACGTCAAGCTCATAGGCTAGCTGGTCGGCTGTAATTGTTTCACTTGCGTCAAAAAGAAACACCTTATCTGGTATTAATAAACTTGCAGCAAACAAATCTGCTTCTCGTTCAAGTTTGGCAGAGGAAAATAAAGTGCTTTGTTTTACAAATAATGTGTTTATATTAGGGTGAAGAATATAGTGGCCTAACTCATGTGCACATATAGCCTTTTTTAAGCAATCATCCAACTGTTCACTTAAAAAGATAAATGGCATATCCATAATATTTGTATAAAACCCATTAATGCTTTTTGGAAGCTTGGTAATTGTTAAATTAATATTTAAAATATCGCACAAAACAAATGGATCATTTGTTTTGTGCTTTTTTACTAAGTTATTTGCGCTGGTGATAATATTATTCAAATATGACGCTCCTATCAATTGCTATCTGTGTTATTATTTTTATTAGGTTTTATTCGCGCGTTCAATGCAAGTTTAACTGAGTTTTCAATTACATCGCAAAGATCAGTTAATTCTTGCTCCGTATAACATTCAGCACTAAACATAAGTGCTGGGTTCTCAATTAGGTTTTGTGCAATTCCTTTTGCCATGGAATCAACATCAAACTTATCCATTATGTCACTTGAACCAATTAAATAGTCTACTGAAACATTAAAAAACTGTGCAATGTCCAATAGTGTTTTGGTGTCTGGATCGCGTCGTCCTTGCTCATACATTCCGATGGTGCTTGTAGATACCCCAATTTGTGAGGCTAGGTCACGTTGACTTATTTGAGCTGATTGTCTTAGTTGTTTTATTCGATTATTCATTTTTACCTCTTAAAGTCTGAAATAATATCAGCCTATTTGATTTAGTTAATTACTATTACTTTTTAAGAATAGCACATTGAAAAAATAATGTCAATAATTCCAATGAAAAATATTGACATATCACACTTATAGTGTTAACATTAAATTATAAAATACACGAAACGTGTGATAGTATAAATGGGAGAGTGCATATGGGAATTGAAAAACTAGCAAATGAATATCAATTATCTGCAACAATAATTAAGGAGAGGATTGAACTTCTCAAAGCAACACAAAAAACAAAGAAATTTGATGAGCAAAAGACTATTGAGGATAGGATTATAGTTTTAAACGCCGAGTACCATCATTTGTTGAGAACTGCGAGCTATCTTGATCACTATTATGATGAAAGCAAAGATTACGAGGGAGAAGAAATCAATACTATAAAAACAACAAGCAATGTGATAAATTGTGCTTTTTTAGATATGATGAAACCTGTTTAATTAATTTATTTTTGACTAATTTAGAGGGGTGATACAAATACAAAAACTAAGCTACGATTTATGTGAAGAATTTGTGGCAGATGGAACATTTGACCAATCAGAAGATAATAAGCAACAAATTGAACGGTTAAAGCTTATTATGAAAAAGGTAATAAATGAAGAACTTTCACCAAGGCAAAAAGAGTTATGCTATATGTATTTTTATAAAAAGCTTGATATGCCTCAAATTGCAAGTATTTTAAATATAAATAAATCTACAGTGTCAAGAACACTTGCACGTGCAGTTAAAAACATAAATGATAAGGTGAAGTATTATAGATTGAGATGAATCAGCTTGAATTTAGTGTTAGTTATCTTTTAAGGTTTTAAAAACATATGCAGTGGGAGAACAACCATATTCGCTTGTGAACTGACGTTGAAAACTCGATTGTGAATTATAGCCGACTTCCATTGCAATCTCTAAAACAGAAAGGTCAGTGTTCATAAGCATACAGGATGCTGCTGTAATGCGGACTTTATGAAGATATTGTAATGGTGAAAGATTAAGTGACTCTTGAAACCAACGACGGAGCGAAGCTTCACTGATATTAAACATAATTGATAGCTGTTTAACACTAAAATTAGTCTTGTAGTTTTGACTTATATAGTTGATGATTGGACCTAATCGATGCATGTTTGAACGCTGTGGTTGATTATCACTTTGTTTTAAAAAAAGTCTACTATGCTTTACGACTATACTTTGC
>DAMDCT010000001.1:74478-75803 GCA_032091455.1 Oscillospiraceae bacterium
GAATTATTTTTAAATAAGTTAAGTGATAAATTATCTTGCTCTTTAGGTACAAGCTTACTGAAAGAAAAATCACTAAACTCTGGAATTAATATTTCAGGGCAAAATGTTGCAAACTTCCACACGCTAGTACTACCAGTACTTTTTGCCTTGTGAAGCTGTCCAGGATATATTAGTGTTGCACATGGTGCACAGAACGATATTATTTCTCCATCGATTATAAAAATTCCAGATCCCTTATAACAATACCCAACTTCAATCGCATCATGGTAATGTAATTCATCAATTTCATAAAGTGAAGGAGTATCTAGTGCTATATGATATGGTGCAATTCCTGGTTTGCTTAGAAAATCAAAAGGTGCATATTTAACTTTGTATTCATCTGATATTGATTGATTTTGCATAATTCACACTCCTTTTTGCATAGATTATATCATTAATATACAGTATGATACCAGTATAGTATATAATATTTAATAAGTAAATATTAAAATGTATTGTTTTAGAAAGGTTGTGTAATAGTGAAATATTATGATTTTAAAGAAATTAATGAGGTATTATCTCAAATTACAGAATATGCACGTTTGAAAACTGAATACGGCAGTGAAAATTTGGTTAATCAGTTTTGTGAAACATTAAAAGAAAAGCTTAGCAATGAACTAGAGCAGGTAAAACTACTATCAGAGGATGAAGTATTAGCTCAAAAAGAGCCAAATGCACTTTGTGACATAAAAAAGCTTAGAGTTGATGGGCCAAGAGAATTATCATGTGTTATGAAAGATATGAATGACTCGGTCTTGCTTGATAAAATGGCAGGTGCGGTTCTAGGCAGATTTGCAGGATGTACATTGGGTGTACCAGTAGAGTCATGGTCTATTGAACATATGAAAGAATTAGCTAAACAATTTGGCTCGGAGTTTCCTCCTACTGATTATTGGAATGGTGTGTATAATCCCGATTACAGGCAGTATGGTGTGAGTTTGCGTTCTAGTTATACAAAGGACTCAATGAATGGAGTTCCAGCTGACGATGATATTACATATACATTAATTGCTTTACTTGTTCTTGAAAAATACGGTTTTGATTTTACAACTCAAAACGTAGGTGAGATTTGGGGTCAATATCTTCCTATTGCTTGTACAGCTGAAGAAATTGCACTAAAAAACATAAAAAAAGGGTTGCCTATAGATGAGGTGGGAATAGCAGATAATCCTTATGTGCAGTGGATTGGGGCTGACATACGTTCTGATGGGTTTGCGTATGCTTGTGCAGGCAAACCAGAGCGCGCGGCTGAACTTGCTTATAAGGACGCTTATTTGAGCCACAGA
>DAMDCT010000001.1:75813-84323 GCA_032091455.1 Oscillospiraceae bacterium
AATTTATGGAGAAATGTTTTTTGCTGCTGCTCAGGCGGCTGCCTTTGCTGTGAAAACACCTCTTGAAGCAATTGAAATTGCATTAACTGAAATTCCAAAGGAATGCACACTGTACCACGATGTAAAGTGGGCAATTGAGGAGAGCAAGAATATTAAAAATTATGAACAGGCACGAAAGGCAGTAGATGAGCGTTTTGTAGGAATGCATAATGTTCATACTAATAATAATGCTTGCTTAACAGTTTTTGGGCTTGTTATAGGTAATGGTGATTATACTAAGACTATTTCTGAAATAGTTGCAATGGGACTTGATAATGATTGCACAGCCGCTACTGCCGGAAGTATTGTAGGTGCAATTATTGGTGGTAAAAATATTCCTTCACATTGGATAAAGAATTTTAATAATACTGTCTATACCTACATGAATGGTGTACCTAAGATGGAATTAGATGATGTTATTAATCGTTTTTATAATTTAGCAAAAAAGCAAAAGTAGTAAAGTGACTATAGAGGAATTGTAATATGAAAATACTAAATTTTGGTTCTCTTAATATTGATTATGTGTATAATGTTAAGCATTTTGTAAGTGCTGGTGAAACACTGTCTTCTGATAAGATGCAGAAGTTTTGTGGGGGAAAGGGAATGAACCAATCCATTGCACTTAGAAGAGCTGGAACTATGGTTTATCATGCTGGTTGCATAGGAGAAGATGGGGGATTTTTAAGAGATGAACTGATGGCTTCAGACGTAAATGTTGAGAATATAGTTACTGTAAGAGAAGCTACTGGCCATGCAATTATTCAAGTTGATAAAAATGGGCAAAATTGCATTTTGCTATATGGTGGTGCAAATCAGCGTATTACCAAAACACAAATAGATAACACACTTGCCAATTTTGTCGAAGGTGATTATTTACTAGTGCAAAATGAAATTAACGAACTTGATTATATAATATCGAGTGCTTATGAGAAGAGAATGAATATTGTATTAAATCCATCACCATGCAATGATATTATTAATCAGTTGCCACTCGAAAAGGTATCTTGTTTTATTCTAAATGAGATTGAAGGAAAAGAATTGACAGGAGAAAGCAACTTTGATTGCATATTGAAAGTTTTGAAAGAAAAATATCCAAACTCTAAAATTGTATTAACTTTAGGTAGTGATGGGGTTGTTTATTTCGATGGCGAGAACACTTATAGACAAGGTATTTTTCCAGTTGAAGTTGTAGATACGACAGCCGCTGGTGATACTTTTACAGGGTATTTTCTACATGGCTTAACACAAAATGTTGAAAGTCAGACTTTGCTCAAAATTTCATGTGCCGCATCAGCGTTAGCTGTATCTAGAATGGGTGCGACTGCTTCAATACCAAGGTATGATGAAGTACAGAAATTTATTAAAAGTACGATGTAGGGTATAGGCTATTTTAAAAATGATAATATTCTTTGTTCATTTTGAGTAACATTTTGCTTAAAGACAATATCATCTGCATTAGCTTGATACCATTCTAATGACAATTGAAGACCATAATCAAAATTGGTTTCAATATTGTAAATTTCATTAATTTTCGTGACATCAAGCACATTATCATAGTTAAAGAAAGGGAAGAAGTCACGAACGCAATAACCGTGCCTTTTGTAGTCAAAGTGAAGTATTTTAGGTTTTGCAGTATATTTATTATTGAGTAATACACTTTGACATGCTTCAATCCACTCATTGAAGGTTATGCTGTTCTTGTTTCCCACATTGAAGATGGAAATATTGTTTAAAGTATGTTGTAATAATGAAACAATAATATTTGCTAAATCTTTAGTATAAATAAATTGAATTCGTGTATGCCCATCGTTTGGTACAATAATGGTTTCACCTTTTATAATATGGTTAAAGATGAAGCTTTCACGTTGAGCATAGTTATCTTCTCCATAAACATAAGGTGGACGAAGTATTATGAGCTGAGTTTCATCTCCAGTATAAGTTTTTGTTAAATAATCCTCAGCTTCAATTTTATTTGTGCCATAGTCAGTCCAGTATTTATTTTCACCAAGTGAGTTGCCTTCTTCAAAAGGAATTATGTGTTTTGAAATATCATACACAGCACTAGAACTTATAAATACATATTTTTCTAGGCTATCATGGTTTATTGAATTATGCATAATTTCAACTTGATTTTTATTGAGACCTGAAACATCAACTACAAAATTAAAGAGATAATCCTTTAAAACCATTTTCATTTGGTCTGGATTATCTCTATTGCAAATTATATTTTTTACTTTTGTATTTAGGTTGGGTTTTGTCCCCCTATTTAAGGTGAAAACCTCATAACCGTTGTCAATTAGAACGTCAACGATTTTTTTGCCTATGAAATAACTACCACCTACTACTAAAACAGATTTACTCATATGATACCTCCACAGATTTAAACTGTATACTTTCGTAAAAATTTGATACATTATTTTCAATTATATTGCATTTTTAGTGTAGCATAATATAGTCTAATTTTCAAGGTTGATTGTTATAGAATAAATCAAGAAATCCCCTCACACTATAAGTGTGAGGGGATTTTAAAAACTATCTATTTCTATTTAGCAAACTCAATTGCGCGACTTTCTCTAATTAAATGAACCTTTATTTGTCCTGGATAGTCAAGTTCGTTCTCAATTTTTGTAACAATTTCACGAGCAACGATTACCATTTTTTCGTCCTTAATATCTTCAGGGCAAACCATAATTCTGATTTCACGACCCGCTTGAATTGCAAAAGATTTTTCTACACCTTCAAATGAGCATGCGATTTCTTCAAGTTTTTGAAGTCGTTTAATATAATTTTCAAGGTTTTCACGACGAGCAGCAGGACGAGCAGCTGAAATAGCATCTGCTGCTTGCACTAATGATGCAATAACAGTCCTACTTTCAACGTCACCGTGATGAGCCTCGATTGCGTGAATAACCTGTGGATTTTCCTTAAACTTACGAGCAACATCAACACCGATTTCAACGTGTGAGCCTTCGATTTCATGGTTAAGTGCTTTACCAATATCATGAAGCAAGCCAGCTCTTCTAGCCATATTTGCGTCAATACCTAATTCTGATGCCATAATACCAGAAAGATACGCAACCTCCATAGAGTGGTTTAGAACATTTTGTCCGTAACTTGTTCTGTAACGTAAACGTCCTAGTAATTTAACTATTTCAGGGTGAATTCCATGCACGTTAGTTTCCATAACAGCACGTTCACCTTCTGCTTTAATTCTTTGTTCCACTTCACGTTTTGATTTTTCAACCATTTCTTCAATACGTGTTGGGTGAATACGTCCATCTTGTATTAATCTTTCAAGTGATAAACGAGCGATTTCACGTCTAACAGGGTCAAAGCAAGATAGAGTAATTGCTTCAGGAGTGTCATCAATAATTAGGTCTACACCAGTTAGAGTTTCAATTGCTCTAATGTTGCGTCCCTCTCTGCCGATTATTCTACCCTTCATTTCATCATTAGGTAAACTTACTACTGAAACTGTTGCCTCAGAAACTTGGTCTGCTGCAACTCTTGAAATTGCAAGTGAAATATATTCTCTTGCTTTTTCCTCAGACTCATCTTTAAGTTGAGCCTCATAAGTTGAAATTTTAACTGCCTTTTCATGAATAAGCTCAGCCTCTAAGCTGTCTAATAGTTGGTTTTTAGCTTGTTCTGAAGTTAAGCCAGATATTCTTTCAAGATTATCTAATTGACTTTTCTTAATTATATCCGCTTCTTGAAGTTTTTCATCAGCTAATTTGTGTTTTTTTACAAGTGCTTCCTCTTTAACTTCAAGGTTATCCATTTTTTTGTCTAGTGTTTCTTCTTTTTGTGCTATACGTCGTTCTAGTCTTGTTAAATCAGTGCGTCGTTCTTTAATATCTCTGTCTGCATCAAGTCTAAGCTTATGGATTTCATCTTTAGCTTCGATAATTACTTCTTTTTTCTTTGTGTCTGCATCTTTAAGCGCATCATTCAGAATTTTCTTAGCTTGTTCTTCAGCACTTCCAATTTCTGCTTCTGCAACTTTTTTTCTATAGTTAACGCCTAGTTTAAAGGCAATAAAACCAAAAATCAAGCCTGCTACAACAAATGAAATAACGCAAAACAGTATTGCGGTTGTTGTTTCCATTTTATCTACCATACCTCCTTATTTTATTTTGATATTTGAGTGTCTTCTAGAATAATTTTTCCTGTTTAACTTTAAAAATAGGCAACAGGATGCCTTGAATTAAATGCATTAATTTCATACTTCTAGACTTATATTTGCATATAAATCATTTCATATTTGACATATGGAACTAATCAAATTTAATTATGATTAGTAAGTTGAATACTACACTTTACCATTTTATAATATTTTGGTGATTATGTCAAGTTTATTCTATTATTTTACTCATTTATTTGTATACGAGAACCAAATAGTAAGGCTAAAATACTTTACAACTATAGTTATATACTACCATAACCCATAAAATTACATATCTAATAATCAAGCATATCGATATTTCCAACAGATACATCTAAAATGATATTGCATGACTGGTCACCATATGTAATATCCCCACTTTTAGTTATAACATCATCAGATTGGCTTTTAGTAACCTTAAAATCGGTTTTATTTTTAAAATCACCTGCTGATGTTTCATATGCGCATTTGAAACCATCAATGTTTTTTGGTAGATATAAATTCATATTTCCTGCAGAAACTGAGCTTTCAATGGACTTGATGCCTTTGTTAGCATAAAAGTTAAGATTTCCTGCACTTAAGTCGGTTTTGAAATTAACAAAATCACAATCTTTAATTTTTACATCACTAGCTGCAATATCCATATTAAGATTATTAGCTTTTATGTTTGTAATATCAAGTTTTCCAGCATTAACTTCAATATCTAAATTGTCAATAATATCATCTGGGAGATATACCTCAATTTCAATTGTTTTGTCATTAATTAAGTTTGGGATAATTTTAGTGACATTATTATCAATTAAATCAACAGTACATACGTCATTTTTCGTAGTGATTTCAAATTCCATCTTGTATTTGCTAGATATTTTAATATAAGGCTTGCTATCCGTGCTTTTAATTGTTACTCGACCTAGTAAAGAATTAAAATTGAAATTTCTTTGACTTTCATCAAGGTCATACTTGTTTGTAATCATTTTGTTACTACCTATGATTTGAATATTTTTTTTAGTATGATTTGAAAAATTTGTTATCCACCCTATACCTGATAAAAGACCTATTAGTAAAAGAACGCTAATAATAGTATACGCAATTGTAGGATATTTTCTTGAAGCTTTCATTGTTTTCTCCTTTTCTATATGATAAAATATTGTCATAATAATTAATCATATTATAATGTAAGCTTAAATTTATTGCAAGTGTTTAGAAAATTTTAGTAAAAATGAAAAAATGATTGACAAGCATATATATAATATGGTATTATGAGTATTACCTCGAAGAAGGTGTATTTTTTGTGCCTATTTTTATTAGTTAATGAATTAACTTTTAATATTAATGCACAAACCCATTTTGAGAGGGAGGCAAAAAGTCAAGCTTAAAGCGTTATACGTTAAAGGCTTGCTTCAACAATCCCGAAGTTAGCAGGAGGTGCCGATTATGAGGGTTAAGGTTACTTTAGCTTGCACAGAGTGCAAACAACGTAATTACGACACAGTAAAAAACAAGAAAAACGATCCTGACAGGCTCGAAATGAACAAGTATTGTCGTTTCTGCAGGAAACACACTGCTCACAAAGAAACAAAGTAACGGAAGGTGGCGAATACAATGTCAAAAGACGTTGCCATTAAGGCAAAAGAGGCTAAACCAAAAACTGGTTTTTTCAAGAAAATTGCCCGTTTCTTTAAGGACTTAAAGAGCGAATTCAAAAAGGTTGTATGGCCAACAAAGAAACAAACTCTACAAAACACAGGTGTTGTTTTGGCATTTATGGGTATTGTTGGTGTTGCAATCTGGTGTCTTGACTGGGGATTTTTAAGTTTCTTCAACTTAATATTCTAGTCTAATTTGCAAAAATTATTGACACCAACCCATCCACATTTTTGAAGGGACTGATTATATGTCAGAAACCGCAAAGTGGTATGTTATCCACACTTATTCCGGTTATGAAAATAAGGTGGCTAAGAGCATTGAAACAGTTGTCGAAAATCAAGGCCTTCAAGAGCTGATTGAAGAGATAAGAGTACCTACTGAAACAGTTTTAGAGGTGAAAGACAACAAACAACGTGAGGTTGAACGAAAAATATTTCCAGGATACGTTATTGTCAAGATGACACTTAGTGATGATTCATGGTATGTTATTAGAAACATCAGAGGTGTTACAGGCTTTGTAGGTTCTGGGGCTAAACCTGTGCCTCTTTCTGAGAAAGAAGTACAAGCTTTAGGCGTTGAAACCGTATCAGTTGAAGTAAACTACGCTGTTGGTGATACCGTTAGGGTCACTACAGGTCCTTTAGAAGGATTTGTAGGCGTTGTTGAAACAGTCGAAACCGATAAGAATCTTGTTACAGTTACAGTTTCCATGTTCGGCAGAGACACTTTAGTTGAACTTGAATTAAATCAAGTAGTTATTTCAGACTAGCATACATTGTATTAGCTAGACACACAAGTATTTTTGCTTGTGAGCGTTACTTTATATAAATTAACGCTAGTGGGAGGAGCAGAATAAAACTGTTCCGCCATTTACCACAAATTTTGGAGGTGCAAATTATGGCTCAAAAGGTAGTAGGCTACATTAAACTACAAATTCCTGCTGCAAAAGCAACCCCTGCTCCACCAGTTGGTCCTGCATTAGGTCAACATGGTGTGAACATCATGTCATTCACTAAGGAATTTAACGAGCGTACAAAAAATGACATCGGACTAATAATCCCTGTTGTTATCACAGTTTACGCCGACCGCTCCTTTTCCTTTGTTACAAAAACTCCACCAGCTGCAGTTTTAATTAAAAAAGCTTGTGGCATCGAGAGTGGATCAGGCGTGCCAAACAAAACAAAGGTTGCAAAAATTACCAGGGAGCAGGTTAGACAAATCGCAGAAACTAAAATGCCTGACTTAAATGCAGCAAACATTGACACTGCAATGAGCATGATCGCGGGTACTGCTCGCTCAATGGGCATCGAAGTAATCGATTAGTAAACCCTGGTGGGAGGAAAAATCCGCTATTAACCACTTTTAGGGAGGAAATTAAGTATGAAACACGGTAAAAAATATGTTGACAGCTCAAAGCTTGTTGACCGCAGCAAATTTTACGATGCAAATGAAGCACTAGATATGGCTGTTTCTACTGCAAAAGCAAAATTTGACGAAACTGTTGAAATTCACATAAGATTAGGCGTTGACTCTCGTCATGCTGATCAACAAGTTCGTGGTGCTGTTGTACTACCAAATGGTACAGGTAAAAGCATTAAAGTTCTTGTATTATGTAAAGGCGATAACGTTGAAGCTGCAAAAGCTGCTGGAGCAGAATATGTTGGTTCTGACGAGTTCGTTCAAAAAATCCAAGGCGAAGGCTGGATGGATTTTGATGTAGTAATCGCAACTCCTGATATGATGGGTGTTGTTGGTCGTTTAGGTAAGGTTTTAGGCCCTAGAGGTTTAATGCCAAGTCCAAAAGCTGGAACAGTTACTCCAGATGTTGCAAAAGCTGTAACAGAAGCTAAAGCTGGTAAGATTGAATATCGTTTAGATAAAACTAACATTATTCACTGTCCAATCGGTAAAGTTTCTTTCGGTGCTGCAAAGCTTGAGGAAAACTTTAACACACTTATGAATGCAGTTGTTAAGGCTAAGCCTGCTGCTTCAAAAGGACAATATCTAAAATCATGCGTAGTAGCATCTACAATGGGACCTGGTGTAAAGGTTAATACTGCTAAATACGGAGTATAATTTCTGTTTTTAGGTAATATGTCTTGACATTATGTCTTTAACAAGTTAAAATATAAATTGCTGTTAATTCTTTAAGACAGTTGGGGCTTATGCGTAATTGATAATAACCTAATAGGTTTTGTCAACCAACCGAGGGAAACAGAGCATAACATATAGTATATCTATGATTTTATGCCCTTTCCTTTTCTGTTGATAAGGAAAGGGTTTTTCATTTACTAAGATTAATAGCACTTCATATTAATAAAATTAAGCGAGGTGAATAATTTGCCAAGTACAAAAGTATTAGAACAAAAACAACAGCTTGTTGTTGATTTAACTACAAAGCTTAAAGAAGCGACTGCTGGTGTTTTAGTAGACTATAAAGGTATTAGCGTTGCTGATGATACTGCACTTCGTAAGGAGTTTAGAGAAGCAGGCGTTGAATACACAGTAGTTAAAAACACAATGCTAAGATTTGCTGCTAAAAATGCAGGTCTTGAAGGTCTTGATAGCGTTCTAGAAGGAACAACTGCCCTTGCTATTAGTAAGGACGATGCTATATCTCCTGCGAAAATTGCTGTAAAATATGCCGAGAAAATTAAAA
>DAMDCT010000002.1:0-14378 GCA_032091455.1 Oscillospiraceae bacterium
AAAACGATTCAACCTAGTGTTACCCATTTTTTAACATTTGTCATTTAAAATGACCTCCTTTTAATTGTTATAATTAGCAGTTTGTTTTCCTGCTATGGTTATATAATAACTATGTCATATGGCAAAAGTGTGTTTTTCTTTTATAATTTATATGGTTTTTTTTATTGAATGACATAATTTCGCCATATGGAGTTGATATTATGTTTATGATATAATAACTAAAATAGATAAAATGTAATACTTTAATTTTTAGCATAACTTTGAAAGGAATGACCATTATTATGCCAACTATATTAATAGCAGATGACAATAAGCAGATAACTTCAATTTTAGAAGAGTATGCGAAAAAAGAAGGATATACTCCTGTTGTTGCGTTTAACGGTAATGATGCGATAGAGAAATTCAATAAAACCACTCCTGATATTATACTTTTAGATGTTATGATGCCACTTATGGACGGGTTTGAAGTATGCAGAGAAATACGAAAGACTTCAAATGTTCCAATTATTATGATAACTGCTCGTGGAGAGGATTTTGAAAAAATAATGGGACTTGATATTGGAGCGGATGATTATATAGTAAAACCTTTTTCACCAGGAGAGGTTATGGCAAGAGTTAGAGCAATATTAAGAAGAATTAATAGAGATTGTGAAAAATCAGAACAAACAATTGTATTTGATAATTTAAAAATTAATCTTGATGAGTATATAGTTACTATAAATTCTAAAATGGTATCACTAACTAAAAAAGAGATAGAACTTTTATGGACACTTACAAATAATAAGAATAAGGTCTTTTCCAGAGATAATCTACTTAACAGCATTTGGGGGTATGATTATTTTGGCGATAATAGGACAGTGGATTCACATATAAAAAGGCTTCGTGCAAAGATTGATGAATATGAGCATGCAAACTGGGATATAAAAACCATTTGGGGTGTCGGATATAAATTTGAGGAGAAAGCTAATGATTAAGAATAAAATAGCTATAAAGTTAAGCGTGTATTTTGCGATTTGTTTAATTGCCTTTTCCCTCATAATAGGAATGGTTTTTATCAATCTTTTTAGAAACTATACTATTGAGTTGAATAAAAATGATTTGCAAAAAAGGGCAGAAAGTATTTCACAAACTTTCTCTGAATTTATAAGTGGTGAAAAAAATGTTGGGCAAGGTATGCGAGGTGGCTATGGTGCATATATGCGATTCATTGAAGACATTGCAATGACAGATGTATGGGTAGTGGATAAAGACCTCAATTTGATTACAAATGGACAAGGCACTCATACTCAATTAACTTATACTGATTTGCCTAAAAATGCTGATGTTGTAATTAGTGAAGTATTTAAAGGCAAAACATCATTTAGTGAAAGTTTTAGTAGTGTTTTAGATAAGCCAACGCTTACAATTGGAACTCCAATAAAATCAGCGGATGGTAATATAGTTGCAGTAGTGCTTTTGCATTCACCTGTTGAGGGCACAAATACGGCTGTAGCGAATGGAATGACAACATTAGGGGTAAGTATAGCGATAGCATTGTGCGCCTCAGGGTTGCTCTCAGTTGGATTTTCACTTACGTTTACAAAACCGTTAAATAAAATGAAAAACACAGCCTTGTTACTTTCTGACGGTGATTACACTGTTAAAACTAATATAAAGCAAAATGATGAAATAGGTGAGCTTGCAACTACAATGGATATATTAACAGAAAGGCTTTATGAAGCAAGTAAACAAAGCGACAAACTAGAGCAATTACGCCGTGATTTTATTGCAAATATTTCACATGAGCTAAAAACTCCTGTAACTGTAATTCGTGGTTCACTTGAAGCACTTTATGATGAAGTTGTAACTGATCCTATACAAGTTAAAGAATATTATTCTCAAATGCTTAATGAAAGCAAGGGATTACAACGACTAATAGGGGAATTGTTAGATTTATCAAGACTACAAAATAACGATTTTGCAATTGATATTCAACCAATTTCATTAAATGATGTAATTGATGATATTACTCGTAGTGGTAAACGACTTGCTGATAAAAAGGGAGTGGTTATTGAAGTACAAAGAGATAGCTGCAAAGATACTGTGATGGGCGACTATAATAGAATAAGGCAGATGCTGATGATTGTGCTGGATAACGCTATAAAATTCTCTAAAGAAAACTCAATTGTTAAGATTACAATGAGCATGATAGAAGATAAAACGGTAATTACCATTTATGATAATGGCGATGGAATTTCAAAGAACGATTTACCTTATATATTCGATAGGTTTTATAAAACTAAATCCTTTCAAAATCAAGATGGAACAGGTTTAGGACTTGCAATTGCAAAGCAAATTGCAACTCGACACAGCATTGTAATTTCAGTAAATAGCCAAGAAATGATGGGTAGTGAATTTTCATTTCATTTCCCTAATGCAAAAATAGACAGCATATAAAACAAGTTAATGGTTTGAATAAAAATAACGGATGTGATATAATTATCTCAAAATTTTAAATGAGGCGATTAGTTTTGGCAAATATAAAAACAAATGCAATGAGGATTTTAGATAAGCAAGGAATTAAATATAACACATATACCTATGACCATGGTGATGGGCATATTGATGGAATTTCTGTAGCTCAAAAAATGGGACAACCATTAGAGCAGGTATACAAAACACTTGTAACTAAAGGTGCAAGTAAGAATTATTTTGTTTTTGTCATTCCTGTCGCGAAAGAACTCGATTTAAAAGCGGCAGAAAAGTCTGTATCTGAGAAATCAGTAGAAATGATTAAGGTTGCTGATATTAATAAGATAACAGGCTATATTAGAGGTGGATGTTCTCCTATTGGAATGAAGGAGGAATATGTAACAGTTCTTGATGAAAGTTGCATAGATTTAGATACAATTATTATTAGCGCAGGAAAAATTGGGCATCAAATAGAGTTGTCACCAAGTGATTTAATTGATATTATAAACTGCACTACTGAAAGTATTACAATGAAATAGGGGAATAAATTCATGGTCGATTATAAACTTGTGCGAACTAATAGAAAGACACTGGCAATACATATTTCAAGTGATGCACAAGTGGTAGTGCGTGCACCATTAAGGTTATCGATAAAAGTGATTAATAATTTCGTTGTTGAAAAGCAAGGCTGGATTTTAAAAAAACTTGATATGGTAACTAAGACAATACAGCATAAGCAAAACCTTAACCAAATAAAGCAAGGAGATAGCCTTTTATATTTGGGTAAGGAGTATCCTGTTGTTTATGGTATAGGCAAGAACGCTAGTTTTGATGGAAACCAGTTTGTTATCCCTAAAGATGATGATGAAAAAACAAAGACTAATGTTGTTAATTTATATAAAAAACTTGCAAAAACTATAATAATGGAACGTGTTTATATTTATCATGAAAAAATGGATGTAAAGCCTTCTATCGTTAAGATAAGCAGTGCTAAAAAGCGTTGGGGTTCATGTTCTGGTAAAGATAATCTTAATTTCTCGTATTTGCTTATCATGGCGGATTTAAATGAGGTTGACTATGTGGTTGTGCATGAACTTGCACATATAAAACAGCATAATCATTCACCAGCGTTTTGGGCATTGGTTTTTGATGTTATGCCGGACTATGAGCAAAGAGAGAAAAATCTTAGAGAGCTACAGCAAAAGATATAAAAATAATCCTCACCAATAACTCAGCTTTTGGTGAGGATTTTAATAATACTATTATGTTGGTTGCTTGATATATTTAAGCGAGAAATGTTTTACAACGTAAAAAGTTATAATTGAAATTGTAGCACCAAATAGAACATCAGAAGCAAAATGAGCACCAACTATAACGCGACTCATAGCCATAACTATAATCCATAATATTGGAATTATATACAATAATACCTTTGACAACTTCTTCTTAACAAGTGGTACAAACATAGTTAATACATAAAGAATTGTTGCGTTTGCCGTGTGTCCGGATGGGAAGGAACGATTTCCGTTAATTCCTTGTGGCAAGTACCATGTTGTAAATTGATTGACTTCTTTCATTTCTCTAGGACGAACACGTCCCCAAGATATTTTAAAAATATTAATTATAATTAATACTGAAATACAATAAATAATTGCAGTTATTGCTATTTTAAAAAAATTGAATAGTTTGTCATCATCAATTTTTTTTAAGGCTACTACTATAAATGAAAACATAATAGCTGTAATAATAATAGATATTATGCTAACTAGAGTGCTTAATTTTAGCAAGAGGTAAATACTGTAACCAAGACCAATTATTGAACAACAAAATCCTAAGGAAATATTAAGACGTTTATGTTTTATTAATTGGTGTTCAATATTATTATATAGTATAATAATTATTCCACTAATGACAAATAAAAAAGGAGCAACTAGTTCTCCTAGAATCTCCATAGTAAGGCCAAAATTTGATTTTGGATTTCCATATGTCTGCCAAATATCTAAATCAGTAAACGCAAATAATACGGAAAGTGATAATAAAACCAAAAGGGGTATTAAAATGGCTAAAAATTTCTTTGATTTAGTCAATTTATAATCATCCTATCTTAGATTTATATTTTTTATAATAAGTGTATGTTAATATTTTTTGAAAAGTCTTTATTTTTTAATAATATAATGGTAAAATAAATTTTATAGCTTGTTTTATACTATTATATTATTTATTTATTATTGCCTCACTGTTTTTAATAAGATTTAATAAAGAGGTAGTGAACAAAGGATATTCATGTTGTAATGTTTCAGTAGACATATGAAGTTTATCATAAATATCACTGTCTTGTGGAATAACTTCATGTGTGCAAACTATAGCGTTAGCTTCGCATATTGCCATTGCTGCTAATGATTTTGGTGATGAAACAAGTGGTGCAACAGTAAACAATGTCTGTTCATTCTTGCTATTAATTCCGTACAATACTCTGAAAATGCGATATACACTTAGGTTTAAAAAGCTTGAAATTTCAGTAGTTAATTCTTTATTATTTACGTTTTGCAATATATCAAAAATGATATTAAGCGTATTAAATATTAGCTTTTTGTTTAGTGTAGGAAGAATACTTCCTCTAAGTGTGTTTTCCTTACCTTTAGCGTCTGGTTCAGGAATATCATCAAATGAAAGCTTGGCACCAGTCCTAACAGGAGAACGTCCTAGTAAATAATCACAAGAGACATTATAAAAGTCCGCTGTGCGTACAACAAAATCAAGCCCACATTCTCTAATACCCTTTTCATAGTGAGAAAGCAAAGCTTGAGATATTTTTAGCTCAACAGCAGCCTGTTTTTGACTAATTCCACGTTCTTTTCGAAGAAGCGTGAGTATCCTTGGGAAGTCAGCATTCATGTGTTCGTCCTCCTAAAACATTAACGTAAAGTAAATTATATTACAATAGTTACTATTTGTAAAGCAGTTTTGAGAATTTTTTTAGTTTTTGTCGAATTTTTTTGTGTATTTTATAACTTTTTGTTATTTAATACATTAAATAGTCTGCAAATGAAATATAATAAAGTGAAAGGTGAAAAGTTTTGTGTTTTATATCGTGAGTCATTGCCAAAAATCAGCTATAATAATTATATCAAAACTCACACCCTATACGGAAGGAATGGTTAATTTATGAGAACATACAAAATATATTTAATTCGTCACGCAACAACACAGGGGAATCTTGAGGGCAGATATATTGGAGCTACTGATTTACCAATATGCAGTGAGGGAATTGAACAAATTAATAGCTTAGTTGAAAAATGTGATTATCCGTCAGTTGGCAGGGTTTATGTAAGCCCACTATCTCGATGTGCTCAAACAGCTGAATTAATATATCCAGATCATAAACCAGTAGTCATAGATGATATACGTGAGTATAATTTTGGAGAGTTTGAAAATAGATTAATTACAGAACTCATTGAAGAAGATAAATACAACAAATGGATTGAAACTAAGCTTGACGGTGGACTTGAGGGCGCTGAGGATATGGCAAGCTTTCATGAGCGTGTTATAAATGGACTTGATAGTATCATTATGGATATGATGAAAAACAAGGTTTCTGATGCCGCTGTAGTTACACATGGTGGTGTTATGATGCAAATGTTAAGCTCATGTGGTCTACCTAAACGAAAACCGACTGAGTGGGTTGTTTCTAATGGAAAAGGATACACCTTGCTTGTAAATGCGTCACTTTGGGGGAATAATAAAGTGGCGGAGGTATTTACAGCTATTCCATATGAGAAAATAGAGAATGCAACTAATGATGAGGATATTGATGATGAATAATAATGGCTTAGTACACATTTATACAGGCGATGGAAAAGGTAAAACTTCAGCTTCGCTTGGGCTTATAATGCGTGCATATGGGGCTTCAATGAAGATTTTATTCGTTCAATTTTTAAAAGGACAGGAAACAAGTGAAATTGAAACACTCAAAAAACTTGGAATTAAAGTTATTCGAACTGATGAAGTTTTAAAGTTTGTACCATATATGAATGAAGATGAAAAAATAGTATGCGAGAATAGTCATGAAATGTGTTATAATAAAGCGAGTGACTTAATATTATGGGGTGAATATGATATGGTAATCTTAGATGAGATAACAGCGGCTATTGATCTTTCACTTATTAAACTTGATGATGTTATAAAACTTATAAAGTCAAAACCTAGATGTACAGAGATTATTCTAACGGGACGAAACGCACAACCAGAACTGATAGAAATAGCAGATTATGTATCACAAATTAATGCTATTAAGCATCCGTATGATAAAGGCATTTGTGCAAGAAAAGGCATTGAATATTAATTAATATTTACATATAAAGAGGAGGGCGTTTTGTATTGCAAATAAAACTTATTAAAAAAGAAGCGTCAAAACGCCTCAAGAAAAACATTGGTAAGGCAATAAGCATATTATTCATATCACTTGCATCAGTGATTTGCGTTACACTTATCAGTCAAGTCTTAACTGTATATTTTGATACTGTTTTAATAAATAGCAGTTTTAAGATTGATACTTCGTTAAACGCACTTATTGTTACTGGAATAACACTTTTAGTAAGTCTGTTATTACTAACACCTCTGTGCCTTAACGTGAAAAAGTGGTACATGAGTATAAAAACAATGGATTCACAATTGCATGAAGCATTTAGTATTTTTGGTTCATTTAAAGCATATGTTAGTTCTGTTTGGTATGGTATAATAAAATTTCTGTTGATTTCAGTAATTTATTTTTTATTATCATTACCTGCTATGATAGCTGCAATTGCGTTGAGAATTCATGTTGAAAGTAACAACAATAACATTGGAATTACATTTGCTATCTTGTTTGCGGTAATGGTTTCATTTATAGTAATATCGATATTTTATGGTATATATGTTGCACTTGGATTCTTTTATGCTGATTATATCTATCTTTCAAAGGTAGCTACTAATCCCATAAAGGCAATTAAGCTATCAATGAAAATGTCTAGAAATCAAAGAGGTGCTATTGCATTTTTATATATATCTTTATTGCCTTATTTACTACTGTGCGTATTTGTAGTCCCCATATTGTTCGTGATACCATATATAAAAAGCATACTCGCTTTTTATGCAAAAGAAAAATTGATTTCAAGTGATATTTAGGACGTTCTTAAAAATTATTTGAACACAAATAGTCATAGTCGGAAGGAATGGTCATAATAATGTCTGTATTAAGTGATGCGAAAAGAGTAGTTATAAAAGTTGGAACATCAACTATAACTCATAAAACAGGAATGTTAAATATAAGAAGAATAGAACAACTTGTTAAGGTAATATCTGACCTTAAAAATTCAGGAAAAGAGATTGTATTTGTAACTTCGGGAGCAATTGGTGTCGGGGTTGGAAAGTTAGGTCTTTCAAAAAGACCAAGTGACATGCCAACAAAACAGGCGTGTGCGGCAGTTGGACAAGGTGAATTAATGTATATATATGATAAATATTTCACTGGTTACAATCACAACGTGGCACAAGTTTTGTTAACTCGTGATGTTATTGAAGATAAAAAGCGCAAGGAAAATGTTATTAATACATTTGAACGACTTTTTGAACTATCAGTTATTCCAATTGTAAATGAAAATGATACTGTTTCAGTTGAAGAAATTGAGTTCGGAGAAAATGATACCCTTTCTGCAATTGTTGGGGAATTAGTAAATGCTGATTTACTTATACTTCTTTCAGATATCAATGGATTATATGATAAAGACCCACATAATAATAGTGATGCTGTACTTATAAGCGAAGTAGATGTAATAGATGATAGTATAGTAAAGCTTGCAGGTGGCAAGGGAAGTGAGCTTGGTACAGGCGGAATGCTTACAAAAATACATGCCGCACAGCTTTGTATAAAAGCTGGATTTCCTATGGTTATACTAAATGGTGAGGATTTAGACCAACTCTATGATTTGAATGATGGGAAACAAGTTGGAACGGTTTTCAAAGTATAGTTAAATTTATATACTTAGTAAAGGATTGATGAATATGTCTTACATAATAGATTTAGCAGTTAAAACCAAACTTGCACAGCATGATATTGCTTTTGCGTCATCAATAAAAAAGCAGCAGATTTTGCAATCAATAGCAGACAGCCTTATTACACATGCTGATGAAATTATTAAAGCAAATAAGATTGACCTAGAAAATGCTGAGCAAAATGGTGTTGCAACGACTATGCTTGACCGACTTATGATAAACGGAGAACGAGTTGAGTCAATGGCAAATGGAGTAAGAAAAGTTGCCAATCTTCCAGACCCTATAGGCGAAGTGATTGATGGAAGCACTTTGCCAAATGGATTGCAAATAATAAAAAAACGTGTGCCACTTGGTGTGATAGGAATTATATATGAATCACGACCAAATGTAACTGTTGATGCGGCCGCTCTTTGCTTAAAGGCATCTAATGCAGTTATACTTAGAGGTGGTAAAGAGGCAATTAACACAAATATTGCTTTGATGAATGTAATGCAAAATGCTATTGAGAGTCAAGGCTTTAATAGAAATATAGTTTCGCTTGTCAGTGATACGTCACGAGAAGTATCCACCCAAATGATGCAGTTAAATGGTTATATTGATGTGTTAATTCCGCGTGGAGGAGCAGGTTTGATTAATGCAGTTGTGAAAAACGCAACTGTTCCTGTAATTGAAACTGGTGTTGGTAATTGTCACGTTTATGTTGATAGTCAAGCAGATTTGCAAATGGGTGCCAATATAGTGTATAATGCTAAGGTGAGTAGACCTTCAGTTTGTAATGCATGTGAAAGCCTTCTAGTGCATAAGGATATTGCACAAGAGTTTTTACCTATGGTCAAAGATTTATTAGACAAAAACAATGTCAAGCTTTTAGGCTGTGATAAGACAATTAAAATATTAGGTGATAGCGTTACTAAAGCCACAGACGAAGATTATGCAACTGAGTTTTTAGATTATATTCTATCAGTTAAAGTAGTTGATAGTATTGATGAAGCAATCGCGCATATTCAAATGTATACTACTCATCATTCTGAAGCAATTATTACAAATAATCTGCAAAATGCAAATCTTTTTACACAAAAAGTAGATGCGGCGGCAGTTTACGTAAATGCTTCAACTAGATTTACTGATGGAGAAGAGTTTGGTTTTGGTGCTGAAATTGGAATTTCGACACAAAAACTTCATGCAAGAGGTCCAATGGGATTGATAGAATTAACATCAACAAAATATATAGTTACAGGCAATGGTAATGTTAGATAAGAAAACAAACAAAAAGGAGGAGAGCTAAATAATGGGCAAAGATAAAAATGTAGATTTGGATACCATACTAGCAGAAATTAATACAAATAAAAACAATGAAGCTTCTAAGAATATTCAAAAACCTGACGTTAGTGTTACATCTGAAAACACTATAGAAAATGATACTGCACCTAAACAAGCACCATCACATAAAAAATCTAAGAATTCAAAAAAACAGCAACAAAAATCAAATGCGAAGATACATAATTCTTTTGCACAAAATGCAAAGATTATTAATGAGCCAGTGGATGATGAAGAAACAACTAAGTCTGACTCTAGCCATTGCGTAAAATTTATTTCAGTTGAAACTTCTGAGGTAATTGACGACCCAATAAAATTAAGTGAGAATCTAAAGGATAATACACAGATAAATTCTGAGATTACAAGAGAGAACAATCCAAATATAAAGAAAATAAGAAAAAAGATGCAAAGGAAAAAAATGACTAAACGCCAAAAACGCACAGCGGTTTTAGGCACAGTTATGACTTTCTTTTTTATAATTGGTTTAATTGCAAGTATAATTTCAATTTCAGGGTTTACTAAAGATATTATTAATAATACTGCTAAAAAAGAAGAGTTAGCAAAGGAAATTTTCCCATTTGTAATTATTGATATTCCAGAGTTCGACAATCCTAAAAAGCTTGATAACTCAGCTATTGTTTCTTCTGCAATATGGGAATTTATTATCGATGAAAAAGATAAGTCGAAATACGAAAAGGATGATTTAGGATTTATTTATGTATCTGAACTAGATATTGCACACTATATTCGTAAATTATATGGTAATGATGTGAAAATAAAGCATCAATCAATTGATGACGCAAGTGTTCAAATGAATTATGACGCTGAAAAGAAAGAATATAGTATTGAGTCAACTCCTAAGTTTTTGCCATACAGACCAAGAGTAGATAAAATATCAGTATCTGATGATATATATACTCTAAAAGTAAGCTATATACTTCCTGATGCAATGTGGAATTTTGAAACAAAGAACAAAATCGAAAAAGTCGATAAAACAATGCAATATGTATTGAAAAAAAATAAGGATAGCTATCAGATTTTATCTGTTAAATTGCTGTCAGTTGCAGGATTATCATCACCAACTAGTTCGAATGTGACTCCTAATACGCCTAATCAAGATGATGAAATTGCTCATAATGCAGTCCCTGAAAAATCTACTGATGATGTATCAAGTGGCGAAAAAACAACTGAGTCCAAAAACACTGTAAAGGAAAAATAATCTTTTACTGTTTATAAAATTAATATTTACGAAACGGAGAATTATTATGAAAAACCCAATAGTTACAATTGAAATGCAAAATTCTGATAAAATTAAGATTGAGCTTTATCCAGAAATAGCAAAGAACACGGTTAATAATTTTATATCACTAGTTAAAAAAGGTTTCTATGATGGAGTAATATTTCATCGTGTAATCAAAGGATTTATGATTCAAGGTGGAGATCCTGATGGCGTTGGAACAGGAGGACCTGGATATAGCATTAAAGGCGAGTTTAAATCAAACGGAATTGATAACCCTATAAAACATACAAAAGGTGTTATTTCAATGGCTCGTTCTGGTCATCCAGACAGTGCAGGTTCTCAATTTTTCATAATGGTTGATGATGCACCACATCTTGATGGACAATATGCTGCATTTGGTAAGGTGATTGAGGGAATGGAAGCTACTGATAAAATACTTGCAGTTCCAACTGACTATGCAGATAAGCCAGCACAGCCACAAATAATGAAGGTTGTAACTGTAGAAACTTTTGGTGAAGAATACGAAGAGCCAGTAAAAAAATAAATATATAATATAGTTATATTCAGGTATGAGGGTTTAATAATAAAACCATCATACCTGCTAGCTTTTTATCATTACTACTCAATTGCCTTTAAACTACTAACCATATCAATGGTTTTAATTTTTTTTGACAGTATGGAGTTTACAAATATTGAAAGAAGAAAAGTACCACCAATACATATTATATATGATTGTAAAGATATTTTTTCAACCATGTCTATTGTGTCATTCATTGTTGAAAGTATAAACAAGATAAGATAATTTCCAGATAGAGTTCCAAATATAATTCCAATTACAGTGAGCCATATATTTTGCATTTGCAGTAAATTTCTGATTTTACTAGAAGAAAAACCGAGAACTTTTAGCGTTGCTAGCTCTCTTAAACGCTCAGTAAAGGACAGTATTCCAAGATTATAAAGAACAATAACACCTAAAAATACAGCCACAAAAATCATTATATAGATAAATACTTTTAAAGAATCAATTTTTAGATTGAATGATTTTACAAATTGAGATTTGGGATGTATACTTTTAACTCCATTAAAATTTTCTGATTGTGTAATCTTTTCACCACACAAAGCAGAAGTTGGTTTAAAATCATTGCCCATATTGGTATATACTTTATCAGTCATAGAAATCCCTTGGCCCATTGGAGTACGATAGATAGCTTTTATGGTTGATTCTGTCCATGTCTCATCGCCATAAATGTGCCATTTGATTTTGTCATTGACTTTGATATTAAATATATCAGCCATTTTATATGTTATTGCAATTCCATCAGTAGGTAGGTTCATCTTTTTTTCAAACTTATCTTGATAGTTAATATAATTCCCATCGCCGACAATGGACAATTGTCCACTTTTCTTTTTGTCACCAACTTTAATCTCTATACCTGCTTCTTGTACAAGCTGTGTATTAAATTTCGATTTAATTGCGTTTATATCTTCATCGCTAATTGTATATTCGAGTTTAAGTTTAGTTTCATATGTGTTTATTCTCTCATACATCCACTTATTAATGTTGTTAAACGTGTCTTGTAATCCAAGTGCGCACATAAGTAGCATCATGCAACCCATAACACCTACAATTGCCATGATTGATCGTATTTTATTACGACTTATATCTCTAATATTCCATTGAATTGAAAAGCCAAGTTTGTGCCAAAACTTGCTTTTTTCAATTCTTGTATGATGGCTTAGTTTTGGCGATTTTGGTCTGAGTGTAGATGCGGGTACACCTCTAAGCTCATTCATACATGCATAATAGCTAGTAGCAACACAGCTTAGTATTGATATGATAACAATAAAAGTATTAATAGGCGACAAATCAGCTTTCCATTGTGGCAAAGAATAGATGGATTTTTGCATATTGAATAAAATAGGTGGTAAAGTAAGTGGACCTAAAATTAAACCTGTAATACTTCCTAATGCGCCAATCCATAAGCCGTATGAAACATAATGATATAATATTTTGCTTCGAGAAAAGCCGAGTGCTTTAAAAATTCCAATTTGCGTACGTTGGTTTTTAGTTATTCTAGTCATTGTTGTAAGCATTGTAAGGACAGCAATTAGCAAAAATACGACTGGAAAAATTCCACCCATAGCCTTGTTTTGAATAATCTCATTATTTAACATAGCATAGCTAGGGTGCATTTCTCGGTTAGATATTACACTATAATTACCGTTAAGTTTTTCTTCAATTTGTTTTTCTACTTCTCTGTATTTTGGGGTTGAGTTGGTTTTAATAAGGATTTGATTATACTGAATGAACTCTGGATTTGGGAAAGCCTTGTATGACATAAAAGCAAATCCAAACATTTTATGGTCAGGTATAAGTTCTGATTCATCTTTAACTACATAAGCATATTCAGGATTCATAATTAGACCTTTAATTGTTCTTGTAAGTTCCATGTCCATTGCATTTATGGTGATTTTATCACCAACAGATAAGTTGCGTTTTTTAGCAAAAGCGCTTTCAAGCCATAATCCGTCCTCAGATTCGTGAAAACTTTCCCCTTTAATTAAAACTGATTTTGAAATCTCATTCTTTTCAACAAAGTTCAATCTAATTGTTGGATTATCCGCAATATTTACAGTGCCATCAAAAGTTAGCCTGCGTTCAACATTAGTTATGTTGTCAAGTTTGCTTACTTCATCAGCTTGTTGTTTGGTCATGTTATTTCCTGAAATCCAAATATTTGCGAAATTAGTTCTTTGATAATATTTGTTCGTTTGTTTTTGCATACCGTACCATTCGCCATTAATTCCTGTAAAAACAAGTACACCTAAAATTGACATGATAAAAATTGATATGAATTGAGAAAGGTTAAGTTTCATATCTCTTAGCATTTTTTTAAATAGCACTACCAATCCACCTCTTCTACTAGCATAGGGGTTTGATTTATGATAATATCTTTAACCATACCATTTTTTATTTTAATAACTTTGTCAGCGGCTTTTGCTAATTGTGAGTTGTGTGTAACAATTACAACTGTATGACCATTTGTGCGACTGGTTTTTTGTAGCATTGAAAGGATTAGAACTCCTGTCTCACTATCTAATGCACCTGTTGGTTCATCACATAGTAGCAATTTTGGGTTTTTACAGATAGCACGCGCAATTGAAACACGTTGTTGTTCTCCACCTGAAAGTTGAGTAGGAAACTTATTTATATGCTCTCCTAAACCAACGGAGGTTAGCACTTCAGTTGGGTCAAGTGAGTTTTTAACAATTTCTTTTATTAGTGAAACATTTTCATACACTGTAAGGCTTGGAATGAGGTTGTAAAATTGAAATACAA
>DAMDCT010000002.1:14388-20214 GCA_032091455.1 Oscillospiraceae bacterium
TATTAGCTGCAAGAAATTTATTTTCTCCAAGATTATATTCCTTGCAAACGTTCTTGAACTCAATTAATTTATCCATTGTAAAGCTCCTATCTCCGTTTCTATTTATGTATAAATATGAATTATAGATATACCCACATTAATTATATCACTATTTGTAAATTTTGGTAATTATAAATAATACCAAAGATACATAGAAAGTTTTGGTAGTAATAACTGATATTATGCATGATAAGTATTTGAAAATAATAAAATAATATCATATACAATTATACAATTGTATATGATATTATTAGTCCGTTGAAAATACATGATTTAAGCCCAGAATTCAAAAACGGATATTCGCCACTCACCCTCGATTTTTTCAAATACAAGAGGAAATTCTTTTGCATATTTCCCCCCATTCTTATTATTTTTGCCGCTTTCATCATAATGACAAATAATTTTCACTTTGATCATATTGTCATTTTGATTATCCATTTTGAATTCATGGCTTGTATAATAAATGTCTGTTCCTCTATCAGCTTGAATACCATATAACTTTCCGTCAATATTAGTATAATATTTATCATTGCCCAATTTTTTGTTGAACAATTTTTCATCTATATAATTTTTTTTGAAGATAGAAAGCAAATAATTGTTCCAACTTTTATAAGTCGGGAAGCGAGGGTCAATTACTTCAAAATAAGTATTATCGCCTTTTATAATTGAGTCACCATCACCACTTAATGTGCTTACATGAAACCACCAATATGCTTCTAATCCTTTGAGATATAATTCTTGTAGCTCCTTGCTTACTGGAGGGAGTGGCACTTCGCATTCTATTTTTTCTGTGCTAGAAGAGATGATTTCAATGCTTGAATCAGTCGAGCTAGTTTGTTTTTGTGAACTTAGTGTTGTTTTAGAAGAAACGGATTTTGTGGGAAGCTGATTGGATGATTTAATACTACAGGCAATTAGGCTACTTGCGATAAAAGCTATCAAAATTACTAAATATATTCTTTTCATGTAAAAACCCCTATTTGTATTTAATGTATCTATATTAAGCTAAATAATAGTAAGAATCAAGTTACAAATGATAACAGCTATATTACATAATATCATATGCCACTCTATTCTAAATTAAATCTCATAAAATACTACAAATAATACAGCTGATAATTACCATGACTTTCATTGACAGTTATAATTGATATTGATATACTAATGTAGATGAGAATTAATGGGTGTAATCTGTAATTTTCTCTCAAATTATTGAAAGAGGTTTATACATATGAAAAAAGTAGTATCTTTATCACTTGTTGTTATAATGATTGCAGCAATGTTCGTTGGTTGTACTAAGAAAAACAATGTAACAATTAAGATGGATATTAACGGCAAAGTAACACAACAGGAATTTAAAACAGACAAAGCGACTTTAGAAGATTTATTAGTTGAAAAAACTGATGATTTGAAAGTAACTCTTACTGATTCAGATTATGGTAAGTTTGTATCTGGAATTAATGGTTATGTTGCAGATGCAGCAAAAAAGGAATTCATTGAGGTTTTGGTTGATGATGTATCATCTCAAGTTGGCATAAAAGAAATCAAACTAGAAGATGGCAAGGTATATACATTCAAGGTATCAAAGTTTTAATTAAATAAGCATACAAAAAGCTGAGAACTATGAAAAGTTCTCAGCTTTTTATAATATATAGCTAGCATCGATAATTTACTTACACAATCTTAGTTGTCCAATCTTCTACATTCCAAATGTCGGTAACTACACCCTCATAAAATTCAGGCTCATGGCTTACAAGTAAAACAGTACCCTTAAAGTTTGCGATTGCCTTTTTCAATTCATCTTTTGCATCAACATCAAGATGATTAGTAGGCTCGTCAAGGACAAGTAGATTTACTTCACGTAGCATAAGTTTACACAAACGAACCTTTGCATTTTCACCACCAGAAAGCACACGCATTTGACTTGTTATATGTTCGTTTGTAAGTCCGCATCTAGCAAGTGCCGCACGTACTTCACCAATAGTCATAGCAGGATATTCATCCCAAATTTCATCAAGCGCAGTTTTAGATGATGAAGACTCTTCTTGTTCAAAATAGCCAACTTCCACAAATTGATCATGTGTAACCCCACCATTTACAGCAGGAATTATTTCAAGCATTGTTTTAAGCAAGGTGGATTTTCCGAGCCCATTAACGCCTTTAATTGCAATCTTTTTATTGCGTTCAACATGAAAGTTAAGTGCCTTTGTAAGTGGCTCACTATAACCAATAACAAGGTCAGTTGCCTCGATAACATATTTACCTGGCGTTCTAGCTTCTTTAAAAGAAAAAGTTGGTTTGATTTTAGATTTACCTATTTCGATAATATCCATTTTATCAAGCTTTTTTTGACGGCTTTTCGCCATATTTGCTGTGGCTGCTCTAGCTTTATTTCGTGAAACAAAATCCTCAAGTTGAGATATTTCTTTTTGCTGTTTTTCATATGCCTGCTCTAATTGACGGCGTTTTAATTCATACATTTCTAAGAAGTAGTTATAGTCGCCAGTGTAACGAGTAAGTACAGCATTTTCAACGTGATATATAACATTTACAACGTTATTCATAAAGCTTGTATCATGCGATACAAGTATATATGCATTGTCATAGTTTTGTAAAAAGTTTGTAAGCCAGTAGATATGATTTTCATCCAAGAAGTTTGTAGGCTCGTCAAGAATTAATATCATAGGGTTTTCTAATAAAAGCTTTGCCAAAAGTACTTTTGCACGTTGTCCACCGCTTAATTCATTTACATTACGGTCAAGACCAATTTCTCCAATACCCAGTCCGTTTGCATATTCTTCGATTTTAGAGTCAATTGTATAAAATCCATTATGCTCAAGGCTTTCTTGTATGTCACCTACATCTTCCATAAGCGCTGTCATTTCATCATCGCTACAATCTGCCATTTTGTCATACATTGCAAGCATTTCTTCCTCTAACTCAAACAAGTGGGCAAAAGCCTCACGCAAAACGTCACGAATTGTTTTATCTTTAGTAAGAACAGTGTTTTGATCTAAATATCCAGTTGTGATACGCTTGCACCAGCTAACATTACCCTCATCAGGCATTAGTTTGCCAGTTATTATATTAAGAAAAGTAGTCTTGCCCTCACCATTTGCGCCTACAAGTCCAATGTGCTCCCCTTTTAAAAGCCTAAAGGACGCATTCTCTAATATCTGTCTGCCGCCAAATCCATGACTTACATTTTCTACATTTAAAATACTCATATATACCTCATAATAATTTATTTATTTTCGAAATCCCAACCGTTATTATACCACACCAAACATTAGTTGCGCAATGCCGCAACTCATTAAAACTAATATAGGGAAAAAGTGTGTTGTGTATGATTTATTCTTATATAAATTATATTTTATAAATAAACATATAATAAATTATAAGCTTAAATGAGTTGTGGACATATTGTGAAAAATACGTTATAATTAAAGAGAGAATATGTCGAATACGGGCAAAGTCCGAAGGATTTATTTTTCAAACAACAGTTTGGTGTTTTTTGAAGTAGAGTGTTGTCCAAATTTGGATATGCCAAATCGACCGAAACTCCTAGAATATGCGGAAGGAATGGTCATAATAATGAAAAAATTAAATAAATTGTTTGTATGTATGGCATTCTTAATAAGCATGTTGATAAGCGCGCAACCAGTTTTCGCTAATACAAACAGTAACGAATCTCTTAAGGCTATATTTGTAAGTGTTTATGATGATATACATAATGAATATTGTCTTGAAAATACAAAACTTTCCATTGGAAATGGTTACAGTATTATAAATTCTATTGAGAAGTTAAAAGAAAATAAAATAATTAAGGACTTATCTGTAACACAAAACGATATTTCAAGTATAACATTTAATAATGATAACAAATTAGAAGCTATGTCAAATCCATATGAGGCAAAGTTTTATGTTAAGGTAAATGGATTTTTTATTAGTGAAGAAAATGTAACAGATGCTGTTAAAAGTGGCGATATAGTTGAGTGGATTTATACTAATCCAAATAAAGTTGACATCCAAAGCTCGGATATAACAAAGTCGGAACAATTGAATACTAATATGCCAACTAATATTTGGGATAGCAATATGGCAAAGGTATTAAATGATGCTTACAATTGGGTTAATAGAAACGCAAAATCAAGTAATTTTTATCTTATAGCAGTTGGAGTTGCTGGGAAAACAGCGGATGTAAAAACTGTTAATACTTTTGTTAATGATATAAAAAAAGTACAGGAATACAATAATGCAACGGATATTTCACGTAGGATATTGTCCGCCACATTTTGTGGATTTGACGCAAGTTCTACTGAATATGGGCAACTTTTAACAAAACTTTATACATATAAAGATATAATGAAACAAGGAATATTTGGCGCAGTTAACGCTTTAACTGCATATGATTCAAACAAATATACGGTAAAAGAAACAACTCTAAATTCAAGAAAAAAACTTATCGATATAATACTATCTTACCAACTTGATGATGGTGGATTTGGTATTACAAAGGAATCAAAATCCGATATTGATACAACCGCAATGACAATTACAGCTTTATCAAATTATAAGGGTCAAGAAGATGTTAAGAAAGCAATAGTTAGATCAATTGAGTTTTTATTAAAGAGTCAAACAAAAGATGGCGGCTTTGGATATATGGGGCAAGAATGTAGTGAAAGCCTTGCTACTGTAATTATTGCTCTTAAATCGGTAGGTTATAGTGTTAATGATAAAAGATTTATGCATGGAAAAGAAAACTTATTGGATAGTTTATTAAAGTATAAAAATAGTGATGGTGGATTCAGTCATATCAAAGGAGATAAAAGCAGTGCAATTCCAACTGAACAGGCTATGATTGCATTAGCCTCTATCAAAAAAGGTGGAAATCCATACATTGTCACAAATCTTGTTGAACAGCATATAGCAGAAACACCAATAGTCAATACAAAAGACATTAAACACGACGTAGATATTATTTATATAAGTGCGGTTGTTTTAGCAAGTATTGGTGTTATTGCAATAATAATAACAAGAATAAGAGTAAAAGTAAAATTAGAGGATAAGAGTATACGTTAAATTAATATAATATTTTCATATAGTTGTAATTGTGTTTTAAATTTATGTGGAAGCATAAAATAATTAATAGAATAATTTGCATTTGATTTTTTATATATGGTTTGTTATAATGAACAGATATAGAATATTCAAACATGTATAAAAATTAGCGGAGGTTTTTGAATGGCAGTTAAAAGCTATGTGAAGAAAATTGAAAAAACAACTCTTTTTTTAATTAAAGTTGTTTTGTTTGCGGGATTGTTTTGTATTTTCTTCGGACTATTTAGTATAGACTATCCACAAATTGTTGCATTATCTCGTACTGCGGGTATAACGATGACTACATTTGCAATTCTTGGTATTAGCATGACGGCAGTTTATGGCGGATACGCTGTTGGTAAGAAAAAAAGCAAAGATATTATATCGTCACTGGGGATTGCAACGTTTATTACAGACTTTGTAACATATTTTCAACTATGCATAATGAACACACACCAAACGAATATGAAAATGTTTACTTTTGAAAATGCAGGAATATTTATTCTTGTGTTTATTCTTCAGCTTATACTTATAGCTTCATTTGTTTACTTTGGAAACTATTTATATTTCAGTATGAATCCACCCGAAAATTGCGTAGTAGTTTGTAGCGACTTAGATAGGGTAGATGAGTTAATTCCTAAAATAGGAAAATATAAAAAACAGTACAAAATTACAGATATTGTACAC
>DAMDCT010000002.1:20224-20941 GCA_032091455.1 Oscillospiraceae bacterium
AAATCATTAATACGTCATAGCGATTGTGTGTTTATATATAATGTTCCCTCACAACAAAAAAGTGATATTATTGATTATGCATATAAACACTATATAAATATTTACATGAATACCGAGCTTTCCGAGGTTGTAGTTAATTATTCAAAGCATGTTATAATAGATGATATGCCAATGCTAACTTCAAACATAAAAGGATTGTCCTTTGAACAGAGAACTATAAAAAGAATTATTGATATTTTTATATCTGGAGTTGCATTAATTGTATTTAGCCCAATAATTCTTATTGAAGCAATAATTATTAAATTATATGATAAAGGCCCTGTGTTTTTTAAACAAGAACGAGCTACTTTAAACGGTAAAATATTTAATGTACTTAAATTCAGAACAATGATAGTTGACGCCGATAAAAAGCAAGGATATAGACCGGCTAGTGATCATGATGATAGAATAACTCCAGTTGGAAATGTGTTGAGAAAGTTAAGAATTGACGAGCTACCTCAGCTGATAAATATTTTAAAGGGAGATATGAGTATTGTAGGACCTCGTCCCGAACGTATTGAGCATGTTGAAAAATATACTCAGGATTTGCCTGAATTTGAATACAGACTGCGCGCAAAAGCTGGACTTACTGGACTTGCACAGATTGCTGGAAAGTATAATACAACGCCTAAGGATAAGCTAATACTTGACCTTATGTATATAGAAAAGTATAGTATT
>DAMDCT010000002.1:20951-22206 GCA_032091455.1 Oscillospiraceae bacterium
GTAGATATTTTAATAATGTTTCAAACAGTTAAGGTGTTTTTTAAATCTGATAGCACTGAGGGATTTGAAAATAATACAGTAGTTGAGTTTCTTAAACATGAACAAGAAAAGCAAAATAATAAATAATATAAGCCACACTGAATGTGCCGCCCCCTACTTGTTAGACGTTAAAATCTAACAGTAGGGGGTCACATCATTTAGTTTAACTTTTATAAATTAATGGATTAAAATAAGGGAAATATATTCGATATTAATGCAACCTTTTTATGGTTTGAATGGTATTATTATTAAAAGGGGTGTTTTTATGAATAATGAAGCAACACATATTAAAAAAATGAATCGAAAAAATGCATGCATATTCACCAGTGTAATTGTTACAATGATAATAATTCTCCTTGGAATAACTCTCATTGTAAATTCAACAGTCCCAGTATACGCAATTAAATCTCCAAACTATCCAAAAGCAAATAAATATGATGATTATGATGCTAACGCTAAAAAGCGAGAGCAAGACTCAACAATAGATGATGAATTTTTAAGAAATGTTAGAGGCTTTTCACTAGACTCTTCAACTAAGATACTAGGTGAAACTAATAAGGGAAAAAATGCTTTGTATTCACCTATAAGCTTATATATGGCAGCATCAATGCTAACTGAAACTGCTTCAGGTACAACGCAGCAGGAACTTTTATCGGCACTTAACATGAATAATACCGAAATTATGGGTAAACAGACAAATAAATTGTATAATAGTCTTTTTATTGACGACGGGATTGCTAAATTAAAACTTGCTAACTCTGTTTGGCTTGATAAGAGTATAAAATTCAACAAAGATGTTTTAGGAAAACTTGCAGATGATTATTATGCAAGTTCGTTTAGTGTTGACTTTAAGAAGAAAGACACGGCGCGAAAAATAAGTGAATGGATTAATGAAAACACAGGTAAAAAGCTTGGCAAAGATGCAAAGGATTTTGAGGCATCTGCAAATCAGATAATGGCACTATACAATACAATTTACTTCTACAATGAATGGTTGGACGAATTTGACAAAGAAAACACAAAAGAAGATAAGTTTAATCTACAAGATGGAAAAACAGTGGACAGCGATTTTATGAATTCACATTATGACACACACGGTTTTATTAAAGGCAATGGATATATATCTTCTAAACTTTATCTAAAGCAAGGTCAATATATGCAGTTCATCTTGCCAGATAAAGGTGTTTCTCCTTATGACATTATTTCAGACAAGAAG
>DAMDCT010000002.1:22216-26324 GCA_032091455.1 Oscillospiraceae bacterium
TTGCACCAACAGATAATGGTATAGAGGAAAGAGGAGAAGTCGTTTTCAAAATTCCTAAATTTGATTTTTCAACAAAGGTAGAGTTGAGTGATGCACTAAAAAGCTTGGGTGTTAAGCTAGCTTTTGATAAAAACAATGCAGATTTTTCAAATCTATCTAATATAAAACCAACATATGTTTCAAAAGTATCACAGGCTAGTACAATTGCAATTGATGAAAAGGGTATTGAAGCGGCGGCTTATACTGAAATTAGAATGGAAGGTACCTCCATGCCACAAAAGCAAATAAAAAAAGCCGAAATGATATTAGATAGACCATTTATATTTTCGATTATGAGTGAGAATGATATACCATTGTTTGTTGGGGTAGTGAACAATCCAAATTTGAAATAAAAATAGAATAAAGTAAAATCAGTACAAGAACGAGCAAAACGTTTTTGTACTGATTTTTTGCGTTAGTTATATTATTACCTTAATTCCCATTCTTTAATTCTGTTTATTTTGCAAAAAGAATCTCTTATTATATCATTGTTTCTTGTCATCCAGTCAGCAAAACTGTTTTTCAGCTCAAGTAAAGTATCTGCATAATGTGGATTTGCAATTAAATTATTTAACTCGTTTTCATCAGCTTCCATATCAAACAGTTGATCTTTATCTGCCCCGTTAAATACATATTTGTATTTTCCTTTTCGATACATACGCTGAGTTACGACAACACTGAATGCACCCATACCCTCTGTTACGATTTCATCGCTCCAGTCTTGATTAGGATTATCGATAAATCCTTTCAGTGAACGTCCATCGCCATATCCAAACTCATCGTTTGGAGTGTAACCTGCACAGTCAAGTATAGTAGCATAAAAATCGCAAGTACCTACAAGTGCATGTTGTATATATCCTTGATAATCTTTGATTGCAGGTTTTATAAACAGTGGTATGTTTGTAGTATCATCATACATGCTATATGATTTGTTTTCAAGTTTGCCATGACAACCTTGATTATCGCCGTGGTCGGCAGAAAAGATAATAACAGTATCATCATACATATCTTTTGCTTTTAAGTAATCTACAAGTCTACCAATTTGAGCATCTATATGAGTAATGCAAGCATAGTAATGTCTTAATGTTTCTTGGAAAAAGCTCCAATCGACTTCAGGTCTTCTTAGTAACTCATATACCCTTGGTGCATCTGTTGTATCCTCATCAAAGCTTTTCCATTGAGGTATTTCAACATTACGATACATGTCAAGATATTTAGTTGGTGCAAAAAACGGCTCATGTGGACCCCAAAAGTTTAAATTGAAATAAAATGGCTTATCACTGGTTGATAGTTCATCAATAATAGTTATAGCACGTTCAACTAAATAGTACTCAATTGTTGACTCTATTGGAGAAATTACTTCGCCAACTGTTGAATGGTCACCAGGACGTTTATCTTGAGTTTCATTAATAATTTCAATATCTAAATTATTATCTTTTAGGTATTGTTTATATTCAGGGTATCTCCACCCACCACATCCATGTCCAGGAAAGTCATCACCAATATATCCGACTTCAGTTGGGAGTGAACCATAATTAGTGTATGCTCCACTTTCCATAAAGCCTAGTTTTTGCTGCGCTACTATTGCGTTACCCTCTTCATTAGCATTTTTATCACTACCAACACCTAAATGCCATTTGCCTGTAAAACCTGCTTGATAGCCAATAGAGTTTAATCTACGGCTAAGTAAAAATGGTGTGTCTTGAAGTTCATGAGTTCTTGCACCAGTTTGATATGTATTTGTTTCCATTCCTGTTTTTGATGGATACAAGCCCGTTTGCATTGAACTTCTTGCAGGAGTACAAACAGGGCAGGATGTATAGGCATTATCAAAAACGATACTTTGATTTGCAAGACTATCAAAATTTGGAGTTTTGCAAATTGATTTATTATTATATGCTTGTAGGCTGTCCATTCTGTGCTGATCTGTGCAGATAAAAATAATATTCTTTTTTTTCAAAATAAATTCCCCTTTTAAGTAAAGTAACTTTATAATATAACATTTTTAGCTATTTTGCAATAAGAATAACTATGATATTTTATTTAACCTCATATAATATCTGAGATTATTTCAAACATATTTGAACATTTATTTATACTTTGTTCACTAAAAAGTATTTGTAAGGGGTATAATGTAATTATAAATTAGTTAAATTTATTTGTTTTATTCAAATTTAGAAGAAAAAATTGGAGGGGAATATTATGTCTTCAGAAAAAATATTAGTAGTAGACGATGATAAAAATATTTGCGAACTTTTAAGGCTGTATCTTGAGAAAGAGGGATATTCAGTAATAATGTGTCATGACGGTCAAGAGGCGGTAATTAAATTTAATGCTTTAAATCCTGATATGATACTACTTGACATTATGCTCCCATCATTGGATGGCTGGCAGGTATGTCGTGAAATCAGAAAGAAATCTAATGTTCCAATAATTATGTTAACTGCAAAGGGCGAAACATTTGATAAAGTTTTAGGATTAGAACTTGGCGCTGATGACTATGTAGTTAAGCCATTTGATACAAAAGAAATTGTTGCTCGTATAAAAGCTGTACTTAGAAGAATTTCTCATGGTACATCAAGCGAAGAAATTAAAGAAGTTACATTTGAAAAACTTGTTGTAAATATGACACGATATGAGCTTAAAGTGAATAATAAAGTAATTGATACTCCACCAAAAGAGCTTGAACTTTTATTTCATCTTGCATCTAATCCAAACAGAGTATATACTCGTGACCAACTTCTTGATGAGGTTTGGGGATTTGAATATTATGGTGATTCTCGCACAATTGACGTACACGTAAAACGTCTACGTGAAAAGTTAGAGGGTATATCAGAAAAATGGGCACTTAAAACCGTATGGGGTGTTGGATACAAATTTGAAGTAAACGAATAAATTATTACATCAATTTGAAAATAATATAACACATAAAAGCATGGATGTGAGTTATGCATCCTACGGTTTTAGGAGGAAACATGCAAAAAAGCATATTTACTAAATATTTTACAGTGTGTGCATCGCTGATAATTGTTAGCATTACAATATTGGGTGCAATATTTTTGGTGTTTGTTTCACAATATTTTAAAGAGGATAAATTTGAGCTTTTGCAATCTAATGTTGATCGAGCTGCAGCTGTTGCCCAGCATAATTATCAGCAAAGTGGATACCTTAACAAAAGAGAAATGACAGTTTTATATAGTGCAATTGCGCAAACAATAGATGCAAAGTTTTTTTTAACAGATACAAGTGGTAAAACAATATTTTGCACAGAAGAGTCGCCATGCAATCATACAACTAATAATGTGCCTTTTGAAATTATGAGCGAATTGTCCAAAAGCGGAAAATACTCTGAAATGGGCAAACTTGGTGGGATATATACAGACCATCATTATACAGTAGCAGCTCCTGTAATAATTGGCGAAAATCAAACAATTGCATATGTATTTGCATCAAGTCTGGCATCAAAACAGTTAAAAAGTTTCTTGAATGAAATGCTAAAAATGTTTTTAGTTTCAGCAATTGCAGTTCTTGCGTTAACGTTTGTAATTGTATACTTTATATCACTACAAATGGTTAAACCACTACGAGAAATGTCAATAGCAGCTCAAAAATTTGGCAAGGGTGAATTTAGTACTAGGCTTGAAGTTTCTTCTTATGATGAAACAGGACAACTTGCTATGGCACTTAACAATATGGCGCAATCTCTTTCAACGCTCGAGAATATGCGTAGAAGTTTTACTGCAAATATATCACATGAGTTAAAGACTCCAATGACATCAATTGCAGGGTTCATCGACGGAATTTTAGATGGCACAATTCCACCAGAAAAGCATAAATATTATCTTAATATAGTTTCAGAAGAGGTAAAGCGTTTATCAAGACTTGTAAAAACTATGTTAAACCTTTCAAGGATTGAAGCAGGAGAAATGAAAATAAACACAACGAAAATAAACATAGTTGATACAATTTGTCAAACTGTTTTTACTTTTGAGCAACAAATTAACAAAAAGAATATCACAATAAAAGGCCTTGACCATGAAAAGGTTATGATTGAGGCGGATCCCGACTT
>DAMDCT010000002.1:26420-35068 GCA_032091455.1 Oscillospiraceae bacterium
CTGATAAATCACGAGGGCTCGACAAAAACGGTGTTGGTTTGGGACTATATATCGTTCGTTCAATAGTCCATATGCATGGAGGAGAAATTAATGTCCACAGTGTAGAGGGCGAATATAGTGAATTTGTGTTTTCGGCTTCCTCAGTGAAATTACCTAGTAAATTTAAAAAAAGTTAATAATTCTATCAATGCTTTTCATAGTTAGTTAATTTTAGCTAAATAAAGGTATACTATAATATGCATATAGAGATAAGAGTGTATTAAAAAATAACAACATAAGAGTGGAGGATAATATGGATACAAACGATAACAATGAATTCTATCATAATAATGATCAGAGCAACACAAACAATGATGGGTCTATAGAGAATATCAATGCACCACAAAATGAACAGCAACCGACATATGAATACAAAAGTGAGCAAGTATACAGTAATAGACCGCAGCAACCTAACCAGCAACACCCAGATCAACAAACACAATGGACTTTTAACGAATATGCTCCTATGGGAGGATCAAAAAAACCTAAAAAGCCAAAAGAGCCTAAAGATGGTTCAAATAAAGGGTTAAAGGTATTTGCCGTTATAATTAGCTTATTGTTAGTAGCTTCAATATCAAGTTTCATCTTATATGTATTTTATGGGGAAGATTTATTAAATGGAGCAGCTACTTCAAGTAGTGAGGCCAAAGGTGATAATCCAACATTGGATATTACAGATTTGCCTAAAGAGGACACCAATAATACAGACTCTACTGGAAGAATGACAACAGCTTCAGTAAATAAGGCAGTTGGACCTTCTGTAGTTGGAATTGTTACTTATACAAAGTCTGCAGGTTATCAAGTTGCAGGTCAAGGATCAGGAGTTATTATGTCACAGGATGGATATATAGTAACTAATGCGCATGTTGTAGAAAGTGAAAACCCAAGACAGCCTATTGCAAAAATAGAGATTGTACTAGACAATGGTGAAACTTATGTTGGTAAACTTTTAGGAGCAGATACAAAATCTGACCTTGCAGTAGTAAAAATTGATAAAACTGGTCTTAAACCAGCAGTGTTTGGGAATTCTGATAAGCTTGAGGTTGGAGAAACAGTAATCGTAATCGGAAACCCTAGTGGATTAGAGTTTGCTGGAAGTCTAACACAAGGCGTTGTTTCTGCACTTAATCGTGAAGTTTTATTAAGCAAAAGTGGCGAAACTATGAAATATATTCAGACAGATGCGGCAATAAATCCTGGTAACTCTGGCGGAGCACTCGTAAATCAGTTTGGGCAGGTAGTTGGTATTAGTTCAGCAAAAATTGTTGCAGAGGGATATGAAGGTATGGGATTTGCAATCCCTATAAATATTGCAAAACCAGTAATAGATTCAATAGTAAAGAATGGTTATGTCAAGGGAAGAGTTAAGATTGGTATTACTTATGTTCCAATATCAGAAACACTAGCACAGCTTAACGGTATACCTGTTGGTCTTAGAGTAAGAAGCTTTGATGAAACTGCTGATGTGGCTAAAAAGGGCATACAGTTAGGTGATATAATAACAAAAATGGATGGCAAAGCTGTGTTTGATTCAAGTACAATAGCTGAGGCTTTAAAAGGTAAAAAACCAGGTGATACCATTAAACTTACAATATATAGAGTCGATGAAAGCGAAAGGGCAAAGACATTTGATATTAGTGTAATTCTTGGCGAAGATATACCTGTAAATACACAGTAATCTCTAAATGAATTCATAACCATAACGGCTAATTGAAGTGTTATATAATTAATATTGCATAATTTATGTTTTGTGAATTAACAAAAAATACTCGTGGCTCTTGCCACGAGTATTTTTACTAATGTATTGACCTATATTAATTAATAAAATTAATATAAAAGCAGGCGAGCTTTAGCAATAGCCAATATTATGAGCTTTATTAAAGATGGCAAGCCACCACTCATAAAACTCGCCTGCGAATTTTAAGTCAATTCTAATAATTGGTTTGCCTATCATTCTATGCTATAACATAGTAAAAGCTACAACCCTTGATTTACAAGTATTGTAGCTTCTTTAAAAAAAATATAAAAATTAAACGTTTTGGTATAACATAGTATATACTAATAAAATAATTTAAACAAAATTATTTTATTAGTTTTGATAGAAATTGATATAAAAAGATAATAGCTGGGATAGTAATAATACAAGTAATATTGGCTAATGTTAAAAGCTTTGACGCATATGGAACATCCCTATCAAATTTAGTTGCAAAAAGAAGTGTGGTTACAGCACATGGGCAAGCTGTTGCAACTAGGTTTACAATAATAAGATTTGAGTCAATAGGCAAGAATAAATAAATTAACATTACACAGATCGGAACTATTATATCCATAATGAAAATAATATAGTAACATCTAAGGGTTTTAAATACAGACAATATTTTAATTTGAGCTAGGCTTACACCAGTTACAATCATTGCAAGCGGTGTATTGAGGGAAGCCATAAAAGATACCCCTTGGTCTAGAACAATTGGTAAACGAATACGTAGAAAAAACATTGAAATACCAATTATAACGGAAATTATTACAGGTGAAACAAATGCTTTTTTCAAAGCGGTTTTATCAGATTTACCTGACATAGTAATGTATCCATGAGTCCAAGATAAAACATTAAATACTGTCATATATGCACTTGCATAAAAAACGCCTTCATTTCCATATAGGGCATTGATTAGTGGTAATGCCATGAAGCCGCAGTTAGTATAGATAATTGCGAATCTTTCAATTGGGGCTCTAACCTCATTTTTCTTAGTTCGTACAAATATGTAAGCAATAATCATTGCAACAATGTGGCTTACTACGCCTAAGGCAAATGCAATTATTAAATTTTTTGCAAGTCTTGCCTCAAATGGTGTTTGATAAGCATTAATTACAACAAGAGGATTTACAACGAATAAAAGTAGTGAAGTTAGTTGTTTATTTCCATCGTCATTGATTATTTTAAATTTAAAACATAGGAAACCGATAAGCATTAATAAAAACATAACTAATACTTGAATTAAGATAGACATAGGTAATGACATTTAAAACCTCCGGATTTTTAAAACTTGAAAAATAAACGTTGTATTGTAAGAATTAGCCGACAAAACCTAATATTTTGTCGAAATAATACACAACGTATAATTATCTAACTATTTATGTTTGTGTTACTCTCTCTATTATATACGTAAATAATTAATAATCAAGAAAAAATAAAATATTGTTGACGTTACGGTTATAATTTAGTAAAATAAAAGTGGTGTAACTTACTCTAAACTACAATATGCAACAAATTTATATATATTTACATTTTAACTGTTTTATAATAATAAGAAAGTTAGAAAAGTTGATTTTTGAAACACAAGTTTTTTGTTTTGTTCGTGGTGTATAGAAAAAATTCAGGTATGCCAAACCGTTTAAAAACTTATGGTCTGTACGAAAGGAATAATTATAAATATGAATAAAATATCGCCATCTATATTATCGGCTGATTTTACTAATCTATTAGCTGATATAAATAAAGTGCAAAATGCAGATATGCTACATGTTGATGTAATGGATGGGCATTTTGTGCCAAACATTTCAATTGGAGTACCTGTGGTAGAATCAATAAGAAAAAATTCGGACATGTTTTTAGATGTCCACTTAATGATAACTAATCCACTTTCATATGTGCAAGCATTTGCAAAGGCGGGGGCAGATTTAATTTGCTTTCACGTAGAATCTGATTCAGATGTGAAAGAAACAATTTCGCTAATTCGCAGTTGTGGAAAAAAAGTAGGCATTGCACTAAAACCCAAAACTAAAGCAATTGAAATAGAATCAGTTATTGATTTAGTTGATATGGTACTGATAATGACAGTTGAGCCTGGATTTGGTGGACAATCATTTATGGGTGACATGGTTACAAAAATTACTGAAATTAGAACAATGGCAAAGAGTAAAGGTCTTAACCTTGACATACAGGTAGATGGTGGAATTAACCTTGAAACTGCAAAACTCTGCGTAGATGCAGGCGCAAATGTGCTTGTGGCGGGCTCATTTATTTTCGGCGGAAATGAACAAGCTAAACTTGTTACACAGTTACAAGACTTGTAATTGGTTATTGGAAAATATATTAAATATTACTATATACAGTCGACAAGTTTTTCCAGTGCATCTGAAGAGATAAGCTCCTTTGCATGTTCTTGAATAACTGCGGACATGATAGCACCTTTACCATAATATTGACCATATTCGTTCAATAATCGAGAAAGTTGGTCATCCATCTTAAAATAGGTGTATAATAAAAGATAATACTTTCCATTATAAAGGTACAGAGAGTTTTTTAATATAATGTGACTATATCGCTCAAGTAATCTTTTAGAAAGATTGCCAAGCGAGTCAATATCGCTAAAACAAAATATAATAGGTGTATCAAAACTAATTTTGTATTGTTTTGCTGTTGACTTTGATTTTAAATTCAAATCAAGCAGATTGACGTATAAAATGCAACCCCCATCCACATATGGAAATGCTTCAATAAAAAGTTTACTGGTGGATAGATCAAGACTTACCTCTTTTTTAATCTGATCCACGAGCTGTAAAATAACACGCTTTGTGTCGGGGTTTTTATAATCCATTTCATCATAAGTTAAGTTAAGACTTATCATATCAGTATTTGAAAGGACAACTTTTACTGTTTTGTCATCTAACAGCTCAATTTTCAAAAATACCACTCCATTCAATTTAGAGTTATTAATTTGCAATACTGATTAAAATAACTTTATACTACAGTATACTAATTTTATTTTTAAATGCGACCAATGATACCAATTATTTTGATTTTATTATAAAAGAAATGAGGCAGTTATGGAAAAACACAACGTAACTAAGAAAAAATACATTAACATACTATTAACTCTTTTTGCAGTAATGGTAATGCCTTTTTATTTATATGGCACAAGGGTACTTGTATTACTAATAACTTCGTTAATTACGGCAGTTGTAACAGATTTCATTTGCATTAGAATTTCTGGAAAGAAAAATTTCGAAAGATATGACTTCTCGTGCATTATAACAGCCCTTATAATAGTTTTGTTGCTACCAGCAACAGTTCCATTTTGGATTGTAATTGTAAGCGTAGTAATAGCACTTGCAATTGCTAAAAATCCATTTGGCGGCACTGGATTTAATATCTTTAATCCGGCGGCTGTAGGGCTAGCTTTTGTTGCAATATGTTGGCCACAATATGTATTGCGCTATCCTGTGCCATTTAGCACTATTGGAGTAACTGATGAAACTACAATACAGTATGCCACATCATTCGAAAGTATTTTAAAAGTTGGTGGAACTCCTAAAATAGATTATTTTGATGTTTTGCTTGGTAAGTTTGCAGGTCCTTTGGGTGCAACTTGCATAATCGTCTTAGCTGCATGCTTGCTATTTCTTTTTGTAAGAAAAATTATATCCCTTAGAATTATATTACCTGCACTTTTTGTTGTAGGTTTATTTGCAGTTGTATTTCCTCGTGTAGTAACTGGGAATTGGTCATCACTTATATTTGAAGGAAGTTCAGGAGGACTGATTTTTGGATTAATATTTATGGCAAGTGATCCTGTGACAATTCCAAAAAGCAGAAATGGACAAGTTTTGTTTGGATTTATTCTTGGCTTTACAATTATGATTTTTAGATATTTTGGTGCTGTTGAGCTTGAATTTGTGTATGCAATTCTGATTGCAAACATTTTCGCAATACCATGCGATAGATATGCACTATTTTTAAATACAAAGATTAGAAAGCTTTTAGATAAAGGGAAAAATTTAAGTGATAATAATAAAAAAGTGATTAAACCACAAAAGGTAGGAGGAGCAAAAAATGCGTAAATCTTTTTACCAAAAGTATAAGCCAGCATTTGATAAATTTAATGGACTCCTTTTAGGAAATACGGTTTTAGACCGTGGATTAGTGCTAGCACCTGTTATTGTTGCAAGCTATAATTATAAAAACTCAATTATACTCGGACTATCATTCATGATAATTACATTTACAACGGTTTTGCTGTCGTCATTTGTAACTAAAAAAATACCATATACAATTCGTTCAATAATATATACGCTTATTGCATGCGCAGTATTTGTACCAACAGCAATGTTTATGGAATATTTATACCCTGAATCTGTGTTTAAGCTTGGTGTATTCTTACCGTTACTAGTGGCTAACTCTTTAATAGTTGTTAAAAGTGAATCAAGATTTCATAAACATAAAAAAGGCTATATGATATTTGACTTAATCTGTCATACAATTGGATTCTTACTAGTAATCGTTTTAGTGGGAATTATAAGGGAGCTTTTTGGAAGTGGTACATTTATGGGTAACCCAGTAAAAGGAATGGTTACAGCGCAAGCAGTATTACTTCCTTTCAGTGGATTTATTATTGTGGGACTTTTAGCGGCAATTGTAAAAAGGATTAAATATAAGCTTGAAAATCCAAAGTTTATGGTTATGCAAGGCAGTTTAGAAAAAGATAATGTAAAATAATAGATACTTTAAGTTGGGAGGTTTTTGTTCTGGGAGATTTTTTAGATTTGACAATATCCTTTTTTAAGGATATGCTCACATATTCATTAATAGCTATATTTTTAGAAAATACTATTTTTTCTCGTGCACTTGGCACAAGCACATCATTGCTTGCTGTAAGAAAAAAATATAATATATTTTTATTCGGTCTTATAATGACAATGATTATAACTATATCGTCAATTATAACCTACTATATTAACCCATTTATAAAAGGACTAACTTATAGGTACTATGTTACACCTGCAATATATGTTGGGGTTATCGGAATAGTTTATATTGTTGCTCTTTTAGTTACAGGAAAGTTTGCTAAAAAATACAGAAAAGATATTCTGTCAATCATCCATGTTAGTGCGTTTAACTGTGCAGTTCTTGGTTCATTAATGTTAGCAACTAATATAACAGGTTTATCTTTAGGCGGATTTTTGGGATTTGGTATTGGAACAGGAATAGGATTTACACTTGCAACTTTTTTTGTAGACATAGCGTATGAGAGACTTTCAAGTGAACATGTGCCATATGCTTTTAGGGGTTTTCCAATAACCCTTATTTATATTGGTATTGTTTCTCTTGCTATATATGGACTGATTGGGCATGAGTTGCCGTTTTAGAATAATACTTATTTAAAAGGAGTAGGATGATATGTCACGACCACGGAAAATTGTTCGAACAAAGAGAATTTATAAAAAGAAATCCGGCAACAAAAAGGCTCTTGGTATAATATTATATGTCCTACTAATTGTAGCATTAGTACCACTTAGCTTTATTGTAGTCAGGGAGTGGGATAAACGTTTTGGACCTAATGCACCAGTGCAGTCTATGCCATCTACATCTAGTATTGTTAGTAAGCCTACTTCGAGCGATAAAACGTCAAGTGATGATACTTCAAGTGCTCCTGAAAAAGATGCAGTAATAACAGACATAAAGGCAACTTATATGCCAATAAATGTATTGCAAGAACAAGGCTCAGACCAGTACAAGGCATACTTAGAAAAAATTAAGGCGGATGGATATAACTCAGTTTATGTTCAACTTAAAACTGAGGATGGTATTATTCATTTTAAGACGCAAAATGAAATGGCGGTTAAATATGGAGCAATAAGTGAAAAAGCAGTCGATGTCAATGTGCTTGTGAAAGCAATAAAGGATGCAGGACTTACTCCAATTGCACAAATTAGCGCATTAAAAGATAAAAAAGCACCACATGTAAAAAATGAAAATTCATATGCATATGATACAAATTTAAATGTGAATTGGTTTGACGATTCTGCTGATAGAGGTGGTAAACCTTGGCTTAATCCTTATATGGATAATGCAAGAAAATATATTTCAGACCTAACAAAAGAGTTAAGTAGTGCGGGATTTAATGCAATTGTTCTTGAAAATGTAATGTTCCCAGATAAAAACACTGGGAAGATGAATACTATAAAAACAACACCATCACATGCAGAAATTTTAAAACAACTACTTACTGAGGCTCAAACGGCGGCAGGTAATATACCTGTTCTTCAAGGCGCAAACCTTGAAGCATATGCAAATGTGAATGCAAAGGGTTATGACAATAATTTAAATACAGTTAATTATATTGGTGTTGCACCTAATATTAATATGGAAACTATAAAATCAAAGCTTTCTGAGATTAAAGAGGGTGCTGGAATTACAACTGAAGGAAGCACACCGCAAGAAGCTGTAAAAACACTTTTGCAAAACATCTTAACTAAAAATGGAACAGATCGTTTCATGCCAATTGTTAGAGGTACTGACCTTGCACAAATTGAACCAATACTAAAAGAATTAAATATAAAGAGCTATATTGTAATATAGTTTGAGGAGGATAAAAAATGCAAGAGTTACAGTTGTATAATGTATGGACAAGAGCTAAACTAGATGATAATGATCTGCGTGATGAATTAGCGGCAATTAATGGTGACACAGATGCAATAAAGGACAGGTTCTATCGAGATTTAGAGTTTGGTACAGGAGGTTTACGTGGAGTAATTGGTGCTGGAACAAACCGAATGAATATATACACAATTAGAAAAGCTACACAAGGATTAGCAGACTATATTAATGA
>DAMDCT010000002.1:35078-44393 GCA_032091455.1 Oscillospiraceae bacterium
GTATAAAATCCGATGTGTTTGCAAGAGAGGCTGCAAGAGTGCTTTCTGCGAATGGAATAAAGGTATATATATACGATAAGCTTATGCCAACACCATGCCTATCGTTTGCTGTAAGAGAGCTTAAATGTGATGCTGGTATAATGGTTACAGCTTCCCATAACCCTGCAAAATATAATGGTTATAAAGTATATGGCTCAGACGGCTGTCAAATTACAATTGATACAGCTGATAGAGTATTAGATTTAATTAGCAAAGTTGATATGTTCAGAGGAGTTCAACTAGAGGATTTTGATACAGCTTTAGCTGATGGTAACATTGAATATATCAGTGCAGAAGTTGAGGAAAAATATCTAGCAAACGTAAAGGCGCAATCATTAAACCATGAGGCTTGTGAAAAAGCTGGATTAAAGGTAGTGTATACTCCATTAAATGGTACAGGTAATTTACCTGTAAGACGTATATTAGATATTGTTGGAATTAAAGATGTATGCATGGTAAAAGAACAAGAAAATCCAGACGGCACTTTTAAAACTTGTCCTTTTCCAAACCCTGAGATTGCAGAAGCACTTGATTTGGGGTTGAAATTATGTGAAGTTGAAAAACCTGATTTATTACTTGCAACTGACCCAGACTGTGACCGAGTAGGGATTGCAGTTCCAGATAAAAACGGAAAGTATGTTTTAGTTACAGGTAATGAGGTTGGAGCACTTTTACTAGAATATATTTGCAAGCAAAGAAACCAAAAAGGAACTATGCCTAAAAACCCTATTGCTGTAAAAACTATTGTTACAACTGAACTTGCAACAAAAATTGCCAATGACTATAACGTCGAAATCATTGATGTCTTAACTGGTTTTAAGTTTATTGGTGAACAGATATATGTGCTTGAACAAAAGGGTGAGGAAGATAGATATATCTTTGGATTTGAGGAAAGCTATGGTTACCTTGCAGGCACATATGTGCGTGATAAAGATGGCGTAGTTGCATCAATGCTTATTTGTGAAATGGCAGCTTATTATAAACTAAATGGTATAACTATTCTTGATGCGTTAAAGAGTATATATGAAAAATATGGCGTATATATTCATGAGCAAGAGAGTTTCACTTGTGAAGGCGAAACAGGTATGCAACGTATGAATGAAATAATGCAGAATTTGCGTGAAAACCCACCAGCTAGTTTGGGTGGATTTGATGTGACATCACATTCTGACTATAAAAACAGCGAGAGTTATTGCGTGAAGGATAAAAAAGCTACTGTAATTGATTTGCCAAAGTCTGATGTACTAAGTTACACATTGGCAAATGGTGCTTCTGTTGTGCTTCGCCCATCAGGAACAGAGCCTAAAATTAAAGCGTATTATACTGCAACAGATAAAAATGTTGAACAAGCAAAAACAGCACTTGATGCTATTAAGGTTGATTTTACAAGATTATTAGGATTTTAGTATAAATCAAAATTAAGTAATATAAAAAAGTTCTTGCAATTAAATATGTTTTATGTTAAAATGTTAAGTTGTAAGACCACTATTTGAAAGAGGTGAATTTTAATGAAACAAGGTATTCATCCAAAGTATGAAAAAACTACAATTAAATGCGGTTGTGGAGAAGTTATTGAGACTGCTTCAACAAGATCAGATATAAAAGTCGAAGTTTGTTCAAAATGTCATCCATTTTTCACAGGACGTCAAAAGCTTAATGATGTAGGCGGACGTGTAGACAGATTTAAAAAACGTTTTGGTATGTAATTTTTTATATCTTAATAGCTTATAAGCGATGCAGTTTTTCTGCATCGCTTAATCTTTATTTGTAATAAGAGTTTCGCATTGCAAACGATCAATGTTTCCAATCTGTACGAAAGGAATGGTCATAAATATGGAGTATATAACGATTAAAGAATTTGCAACAGATGATTTTGTTGAAAAAAAATCTCGTTTCATTGGTTACATTATGCCAGTTAAAACTGAACAGGAAGCAACTGATTTTATTACAAAAATATCAAAAAAACATCATGATGCAACGCATAATGTTTATGCTTATATACTTCGTGATGGTCAAGTAAAGCGTTATTCAGATAATGGAGAGCCGCAGGGAACAGCGGGTATACCGGTGCTAGATGTTTTGCAAAAAGAAGGTCTAGTTGATATTTGCATAGTAGTTACACGTTATTTTGGTGGTGTAATGCTTGGTGCTGGTGGACTTGTGCGTGCATATTCACATTGTGCATCGATTGCAGTAAGAGCAGCACAATTTTAATGCAGTAGTAGAAGTTAAATTAATTATTCGTAAAGATAGATTTGACTCATTTTTGAAAGAAGTTACGGAGATTTCCAATGGACAAGTCGTGCCTTGTATTACTGGCGAGGTGTATCAGGATATAAAATAAGTCAAATTATTATTATATATTACAAATATTATTATAAATAAACGATAAAAATATAAGAATTAACAAATTGTCGAAATAAGCAAATATTTTAAAGGAATATTAGAGGTTATCCTGTATATATAATATGACATAAAGAAAAATATTAGTTGTTGATAAGTTCAAATACTAAGTTTGTGCAAATAAACGCTATAGAAGTGAGAAAGGCACATATTATGATTAGAGAACAATTAGAACGAATTGAAGAAGAAACACTTTCACAATATGCAACGCTTGCAAAGGATACAAAAGGAAGAAAAATATATTCAACTCCATGTGAAATTCGTACTGAATTTCAACGAGATAGGGATAAGATTATTCATTGCAACTCGTTTCGTAGGTTAAAGCATAAAACACAAGTTTTTCTATCCCCTCAGGGTGACCATTATCGCACACGACTTACACATACACTTGAAGTATCACAAATTGCAAGGACAATTTCAAGGTCATTAAGGTTAAATGAAGACTTGACTGAAGCGATTGCACTTGGGCATGATTTAGGGCATACTCCTTTTGGGCATGCTGGAGAATATGCTTTGAACGAAATTAGAGATGGCGGATTTAAACATAATATCCAAAGTGTTAGGGTTGTTGACCACATTGAAAACTATGGCAATGGTTTAAACCTTACTTATGAAGTGAAAAACGGTATTGCATGTCACTCTGATAATGTTGCAAATGCAAAAACACTTGAAGGGCGAGTAGTTCGAATATCTGATAAAATAGCATACATAAATCATGATATTGAGGACGCAATCAGAGCAGGAGTGCTTCGTGAAAGCGATTTGCCATATGATAGCATATATGTACTTGGCAGAACCAAAAGTGAGAGAATTACGACAATTATTATGTCCATAATTGAAAATAGTGTAGACGATATAAAAATGTCAGATGAAGTATTAAAAGCACATAATGTATTAAAAAAATTTATGTTTACAAATGTTTATACAAACCCAGTTGCAAAGGGCGAAGAGTCAAAGGCTCAAGAAATCGTTAAAATGTTATATAGATATTATCTTAAAAACGTAAATAAGTTACCAGAATTTTATAATACGATTATTGAGAGATTTGGCGAAGAACGTGCAGTTTGCGATTATATTGCGGGTATGACGGATCAGTTTGCAGTTGAAGTTTATAATGATTTATACATTCCAAAATTTTGGAGTAAGTAAATTAACGTTTAGGCATATCATATGTAAAACATTCTATGTTTAAAAGTAAGGGGATGAATGACCTTTAGGGAAGGTGAGTAAAATGATTTCGCAAAGTTTCATACAACAACTTGTAGCAAACTGTGATATACAAGAGATAATGTCGACTTATATGAATATTAAGAGATTGGGAAGGAATTCAAAGGCGCTTTGCCCATTTCATTCTGAAAAGACTCCTTCCTTAGTCGTCTATGATGACACTCAATCATTTTTTTGCTTTGGTTGTGGTGCTGGTGGAGATGTAATCAGCTTTATTATGAGAGCTGAAAATTTGGATTATATTGAGGCAATAAGGTTTTTAGCAAATCGTGTTGGCATGACAGTTCCAGAGGACGATATTGACGACCAACAGACGCGTTTGAAACAAACAGTTCTTAAAATTAATCGGGAAACCGCACGATTCTTTAATATGTGCTTAAAACAGCCAATTGGAAAACAGGGATATGACTATTTAAAAAACAGACAGCTATCCGATAAAATAATTACAACTTATGGGCTTGGATATGCTCCCGACTCATGGGATAGCCTTTCAAATTACTTGAAGTCAAAAGGATTTAAGCAAGAGGAAATGATAGCGGCAGCAGTAGTTGTTAAGGGCAAAAACGGCGGATGCTATGACCAGTTTAGAAATAGAGTTATGTTTCCCATAATTGACTTAAGAGGGAATGTAATTGCATTTGGTGGTCGTGTTTTAGATGATAGCAAGCCTAAGTACTTAAATTCTTCAGATACATTAGTGTTTAAAAAAAGCAGGAATTTATTTTCATTGAACTTTGCAAAAAATGAAATAAAGGGAAGAGTTATTTTAGCAGAGGGATATATGGATGTAATCTCAATTTATGCGGCTGGAATAAAAAATGTTGTTGCAACCCTTGGCACTGCACTTACAGAGGAACAGGCGAGACTTATGGCTAAATATGCAAATCAAGTTGTAATTGCATATGATTCTGATGAAGCAGGACAAAAGGCAACGCATAGGGCAATTAACTTATTGTCTGATGTAGGAATTTCAACTAGGGTTCTTAAAATGGATGGGGCAAAAGACCCAGATGAATACATAAAAAAATTTGGTTCAAAGAGATTTGAAATGCTGATTGATGGTGCAACTGATGTTATTGAACATGAACTTTCTAGGATAAAAGAAAAAGTGGACATTAACACATCCGAAGGAAAGATTGAATACTTGAAACGTGCCGTCAACATATTATCTGAGGTTAAAAATCCACTTGAGCGAGAGGTGTATGCTTCAACTGTTGCAAGGGAAACTGGCTCAATGGTTGATACTATTTTATCACAGGCGCAGGGACTTATAAAAAAGAAATATGCTGCTCGTGAAAAAAGAGAATGGCAGGATATCGAACAAAATAAGAGTGTAATGAGGGATAAGATTAACCCTCAAAAAAAGGATAATTTAAGAGAAGCTATTTCAGAAGAATTTATATTAACGTTTTTATTTAAGTATCCAGATTGTCTTGATAATGTGTTGAAAAGAATTACTCCTGATAATTTTGTTACTGATTTTAACAAGAGAGTTTTTAATTCTATTATCAGTAAAATTAATGAACGAGGTGATATTAGTATATCATCAATAATGAATGAATTTTCACATGAAGAGATAAGCTCTATATCAGGTATATTGGCTAGAAACAGCGATATTTTAAATGATTTGGATAAACTAAATGCATATATTGACGCATTATTGAGCTTTAGTGAAAAACTTAATAAACAAGAAATATTATCAGCTAGTGATAATGAAATGAGAGAATACGCCCAAAAGTTAAGAGCGAAAAAATAGAGTATGTAATAACGATATTTGATTTACAATTTGAAATGCCTGATGGTGACATTTTATTATTGTTATGAATAAATTTATACAATTAGCAAAAACTAAATTTTGATTGGAGAATGATTATGGCTGGAACAGAGAAAAAATCGGCAGTAACCGAACTATTAGAGCGTGGCAAAGTGCAAGGTAAACTTTCAACACAAGAAATCACAGATGCGCTAGAGGAATTAGACTTTGACATAGAACAAATGGACAAGCTTTATGAATCCATGGAAACGCTTAACATTGAGGTTATAGAGGATTTAACTCCAGACTTGGATATAGAGTTTGATAATAGTACACAATTAGCTGCAGAGGCTGCAATGCAGGCTGAGGGTGTAAATATTGACGACCCTGTTAAAGTGTATCTTAAAGAGATTGGTAGAGTACCGCTTTTATCAGCTGATGAAGAAATTGAGCTAGCTACAAGAATGATGGATGGAGATATTAAAGCTAGAAAAAGACTTTCAGAGGCAAATTTGAGATTAGTAGTTAGTATTGCAAAGCGTTACGTTGGACGTGGAATGCAGTTTTTGGATTTGATTCAAGAGGGAAACTTGGGACTAATTAAAGCTGTAGAAAAATTTGATTATACTAAGGGATTTAAATTTTCAACTTATGCAACATGGTGGATTAGACAGGCAATTACAAGAGCAATTGCAGATCAAGCTAGAACAATCCGTATACCTGTACACATGGTTGAAACTATAAATAAGGTAAAAAAGGTAAGCAGTCAACTGCTTCATAAAAACGGACATGATCCAAGTGCTGAAGAAATTGCAATAGAACTTGATATGCCTATTGATAAAGTAAGAGAGATTATTCGTGTATCACAAGAACCAGTTTCACTAGAAACTCCAATTGGTGAGGAAGAAGATAGCCATTTAGGCGATTTTATTCCTGATGACGAGGCACTAGCTCCAGATGATGCCGCATCACATATTTTGTTAAAAGAACAATTGGGTGGTGTCTTATCAACATTAACAGAGCGTGAAGAAAAAGTGTTAAGATTAAGATTTGGACTTGAAGATGGACGTTCAAGAACTCTTGAAGAAGTTGGTAAGGAATTCAACGTAACTCGTGAGCGAATTAGACAGATTGAGGCAAAAGCGTTAAGAAAGCTACGTCATCCAAGTAGAAGTAAAAAATTGAAAGACTTTTTGGACTAGATTTTATTGACTTTTTGGTTAACAACTGCTAAACTAGATGAATAAAGTATAGTTTGAAGTAAAATTTGGTGAATTAATAATTCATTCTAGGAGGACATATGCACATTACACTTGAAGCAGATTATGCTGTAAGAATTATAGTTTATCTGGCGCAAATAGACAAACGAGCTGATGCCAAAAATATATCAGAAGCAACTGGTGTTTCACTTAGATTTGCACTTAAGATATTAAGAAATCTTGTATCTAAAGATATTGCAAAGTCGTTTAAAGGAACGCAAGGTGGGTACGAATTAAACAAAAAACCATCTGAAATATCATTAAAAGAGATATTAGACGCAATAGAGGGAGAATATCTTTTTAGTAGATGTTTAAATCCTGATGTGTGTTGCACTCGACCTAAAGAGGGCGAATGCCAGGTTCAAAAGGTGTTTTGCAATATTACCAAACAAGTACAAACTATGCTTGAAGAAGTAACTATTGATACTTTAATGTAGCATGATTTACATATTAACTTAAACTAAGTGTGCAACGTATTTGTTATCCGTTGCACACTTAGTTATTTTAAAATAATATAAAATATTTAACTTCTAATTTTCTATTGGTTTGTCGTGCTTTTTCTCCTTAGCAAATAACTGATTTAAGCCAACAAATAGTATAAATATTGCAAATAGTTTAGAAACAATGGTTGGATCAAGCATTGTCGCAATTATTGCGCCTGAAACTGCGCCAAAACTGCCTGCAATTGAGGCAGGAATAGCGACGCTTTTTACTACAAGTTTATGGCGTACGTGTATTATTAATGCAATCAGCCCTATAGGAATGAAAAATATAAGGTTAATGAGTTGTGCTTCAAGCTGATTAGTTGATATAATTGCAGTTAAATATATTAAAAGTATAAATCCACCACCGATTCCAAGAGAAGCACAAATCCCAGATAAAACGCCAACAATTGCCAAAGTAATAAATTGCATTATAAATGTTCCTTACTTCATATATATTTGTATAATAATATTTTACTATTTTAATAAGATTCTTATTGAGGATATTATCATTATTACTCCGAAAATACGCTTAATTATTTTACTGGGTATTTTTACAAGCAGAGCAGAACCAATTACTGCACCAATTACTCCAAAACTAGTGAGAGTAACTAATTGGTGGAGTTTAAATGTTACTCCTTTTATAATGCAAACAGTTGCGCTTATAATACTTAGTGGGAGTATTATCGCTATGGAGGTAGCATGAGCTTTTCTGGGTTCTATACCCAAGGATTCTAACATTGGTACTACCAACAATCCTCCACCAGCACCAAAAAACCCATTGAATATACCCGCTACAAACCCTAAAAGATTATTTTTGATTTTGTGCATAATATTACCCCATTTATAACTAAATTAAAACTCGCCATATGTCTAGTATGGCGAGTTTGTTATTCAATTATACTATTTACAACGAATGAGGCGAGAATATATCCACCAACAGGGGGGCAAAAACTAATGCTTGCTGGACTATGTCTACCATTGCTACTATCTGAAATAATTGCCTTTGGGACTTCTAAAGAATATAAGACAGGTAAGTTTGCTATTTCTCTGCGTTTTAACTCGCGGCGCATCACTCTTGCTAGACCGCAACCACAACCTGCTGTATCTTCTATTGTTCCAAGCCTAAATTGTGTGGGATCTAATCGGTTTCCTGTTCCCATACTTGATACAAGATTTATTCCTCGGAGCTTGCATTCAACAGCCAAATTTAATTTTGATGATACAGTGTCAATCGCATCAACAATAAAGCTAGGACTATGTGAAAAAAGTTGCTCTTTAGTCTCGTCATTGTAAAATTCATTCAATATAATTATATTACAATCTGGATTGATTGATAAAAGTCGTTCTTTTAATGCAACAGCTTTTTGTTGACCTACTGTTTTAGTAGTTGCAATTAATTGCCGGTTTATGTTTGTAATATCAACAGTGTCATGGTCCATGATAATTAAAGTACCAATTCCACTTCTGCACAAAGCTTCAGCACAAGCCCCACCAACTCCACCTAAGCCAATGACAGCAACTTGAGAGTCTTGCAGTTTATCAAAATTATTGTCGCCAATTAATATCTTAGTTCGATCATACCATTTGCTCATAGAAACCTCCATATATTCAATGTAACAAATATAACAAAGGCTCGGACAAAAAGCCCGAGCCGTGTTTTTAAAATCATCCACCTTGCAGTCGTATAGCCTAATAAAAACCCGCGTTAGCAGGCGGGTAGCCTCCTAATGACGTCGCGCTCCCAACATTCGCAAAAGCGAGAGGTCTGCAATCCAGCCAATAGAGTGTGACTCCCTGAGTTATAAGTGTTGGATTTATAACAACCACACTAACTAAACAAGGCAGAAAAATAATAATTCAAAAGAAATGAGATACATCATTTATCTTCTGTTTTCATTATACATCATTAATTTCAAAAAGTAAATTGGTAATTTATTCTTCGTCTAAAAGTTCTTCTTCAAACATTTGTGAAAGCTTTTCTAGAAAAATACCGCCAACACGTTGATACTCATCATCATCATCAATAGATATCATAAGTTCTTCGCCTTTATCATCAAGTTGGGATTTAAGAATGATTAAATCGCCGTCATCTTCAATAGACTCTTCGGGCTCATCATAATAAGGAACAAGTGCAAAATATCTTTGATCC
>DAMDCT010000002.1:44415-50326 GCA_032091455.1 Oscillospiraceae bacterium
AATAATTTGTAACAACAAGCCATAAGTGGAATTAATAACTTGTTTATTATAAATATTATATTTTGATTTTACCTATTTTTTTTCAAAATGTCAATGCACAAAAGAATATTAGACATATTTAATAAAAATAATAATAAATATTGAATAAAACTATTGACACTTCACATATAATATGTTATATTATAGTTGCAAAAGATAATAACCCAAAAAATTAAAGGAGGCGTTTCCGATGTACTGTGAAGAAGATCCAATGTCGCATCTCGATATGAATAAGTTAGGCGGGAGTGCTTTCACAACAAATTAGGTACAACATATTTTACTTTTACACAATATCTGTCGTATAAAGTGAGTAGGTACACATTTAACAATTTAGTTTATATGAAGGCATGGTTATCAAGTTGCTGTTAAAGGGTTATATAATCTTTTAGTAACGCATATGGTAATGCGAAAGAGAGAATGAGGAGGGTTTAAGTATATAACAGCGTTTATATATAAAGCTTTATCTTATTCATATTAAACATTTTCAAAGAAAGAGTCAAATTTCATTAGCAATGGTAGATGGGGAATCGATTATTATTGAAAAGGTGAGTCCGATGTTCTAAATATTAAAATTACTAAGGTTTTTTTAAGCGATTTAAATTTGAAATACTTAATTGTAAGTATGTTTAAAAGGTGAGTCCAATGTATAATTTATTCAGTTGATTTTTTATCTCTACAAGAAAAGGTGAGTCCAATGTGCATTTGAGATAGTAATTTCAAATCGACAATGGAGGTAATACATGATAAAATTAAGCAATAAAAGGCATATACTAATTGAATAAAAAGATGGGAGTGAGACCGCCAAAACATTTATTTTAGCATCAAAACCCCAATAATTATTCACTAATCGAAATTAAATTACAATTTAATATAAAAATTATGCCTCAAGCGTTAGTTTGGTGTTAACAAGAACAATTTGTAAACCCACCTAAAAATGCGTGGTATGGGCGGACAGTTTAGGCTGTCCGCCTTTTGTTGTCTTTAAATTGCTGTTTAAAGTTCATCATCTCACTCAAATAACATATTTTCTTGAAATATTTCTCTGTGCGATTCAATATAAAATTCTGTTTACGTCGTCAAACATTCTGGTGTCATCATAGTGAATCAAAATATCTTGTGGTGCAGTACTTGAGTATTTTTAAGTCTTTTCAAAAACCTCAATCTTCTCAATTAACATATGCAGTATCTTAGGAGTTAACTCTGAGATGTCTGCATATTTTTTGCTTTATTAAAGAAATATGAACAAACAAATTGCACTTGCTGTTTTTTACATGGAGCAAAATCAAAGGGGCGAATTTGCTGATTTTAAGTATATGAAAATAATGAGGAAGTTTTGATTTTTATATTTAAGATGTGCCTTTACACTATACTATAAAGTATTTCTTAAAGTTAAGTTAGATTACATTGAGTTGCTTCCAAAATTATGATATAATTTTAACTAAAGTATATCTGAAGGTAGGGAAAACAATGAAAAAGAAAATAATTCCCCATACATATGTTATTTTGTTTACTTTAGTATTGCTCGCTTGCCTGATGACCTATCTTATCCCTGCTGGAAAGTATGACCAAGTCTTTGACGAAACCTCCAAGCAAACCCTTGTCATTGCCGGAAGCTATCACAAAGTGGAAAGCACCCCAATTGCACCCTACCTAATCCTTCATAAATATTACGAAGCCCTTTCATCCCCTAAAACCGCATCGCTAGTATTTTTTATTTTACTCATTGGCGGAGCATTTGAAATTATATTGGAAACGGAGAGCTTATCAGCTCTGTGTGAAAGATTGCTTTCATACATGAAATGCCGAGAGCTGTGGATAATACCGATATTTGTGTGCCTATTCTCTATATTTGGTTTTACAATGGGACTGACTACCGCTTCGGTTGTGTTCGTCCCCATCGGCATTGCCGCTGCAACAGAACTTGGCATTCCTAAAATGTGCGGTATGGCAATGGTTGCACTGGGTACTAATGCAGGATTTACCGCCGGAATATTCAATCCTTTCAGCGTTGGAACTGCACAGTTGATTGCAGAGGTTCCACTATATTCGGGTGCAGGACTTAGATGGGTTGTTCTACTAGTACTGAATTTTGTGACCAGTCTATATTTAATGTACTATGCCTCAAAACATAAGGTAACTTGCCAAAATACAACTAAGCACAAGAAGGCTATGACATCAAGGCAAAAGCTGGCTGTAACTGAATTTGTAATAGCATTTGTTTTGCTGACCTTTGGCATTTCACAATTGAGCTGGGGAACAAATGACATTGTTGTGTTGTTTTTGATTATCGGAATAGTAATGGGGCTAAGCAGTGGATTTACTGTTTCTCGTATTTGTGAAATATTCACTGATGGTTGCAAAAAAATGATAAAAGGTGTTCTTATTATTGGTATCGCAGCAACCATTCGTGTGGTTTTGATGGAAGGAAATATAATGGACACAATTACTTATGCCATGACGCAGAGTATTAATCATCTCCCTTTACAAATTCAACTCTTGGGAATGTTTCTGCTTAACGCAATAATAAATTTCCTGATAACTTCTGGCTCAGCGAAAGCGGCACTCATTATGCCCCTTCTTACACCCATGGCAGATACCTTGGGAATTAGCCGTCAATCCGCAGTTTTTGCCTTCCAGTTAGGTGATGGACTGACAAATCTGGCTTCACCTATTTCCACAACGTTGAATGGTGTTCTTGCGGTTGCAGAGGAGCCATACGAAAAATGGATTCGTTTCTATATTCCACTGGTTGGTATCTATATCTTAACAGGTGGACTGCTAATCCTACTTGCAACCTTAATAAGCTATTAAAAGAGCCTGTGAACAAAAACGATTGTTCACAGGCTTTTCTCTTTATTTATATTTTCCAGTTGTGTTTCGTATAATCAGTGAAGTATGAAATACCTGCTGATGTTCAATTTCCTTTTCTCCATCAATAAGCGACAATGCAAGTTTAACTGTCTCCCTTCCGATTTCAGCCATAGGTGTATGCAGCGTTGTAAGTTCAATATCAGGGAATATATCAAAAAACAAATCATCGTGTCCTATGATTGAAATATCTTCCGGCGCAGATAAACCATGTGCTTTAAGTGCATTTAAGACACCCACAGCCATTAAATCGCTGGCACACCAGACAGCTGTTGGCAAATTATTGCTTGCTATTAATTGCTGTGTAAGTTCCATGCCTGCAGCGAGGGTGTTTGAAGCATGTCCTGCTTTAAAAATTTTTGGAGGTAGCCCACGCTTCGCCATTTCAGTAATAAATCCTTCTTCTTTCTGCCGTATAGTGAGGTTGTCAGGTCCATAGGCAAAAAAGGCAATATCTCTATGTCCTAAGTTATACAGATGCTCTACCGCAAGGGTTGCACTGTAACGATAATCGCAAAGCATGGAATATTTTTCATTAGGGTCGGTTTTTCCTCCCACGAACAAAACAGGTATCATGTTTCGGCATATATCTTTAATGTGTGAAACATCACTGGTACAGGAGGCAACAATAAGTGCACCCACTCGGTTTCCCACCATCATTTTGCAGTGCTTTTTTTCAAGCTCGATATCACGATGACTACTGCCTAGCATCACACAATAACCATTTTCAGCGGCAACAGCACTAATTTCATTGAAAATTGCATTATATGCCGTATTTTCTCCCATTGCAGGAACAATCATGCCAATGGTACCAGATTTGTTAGTGGAAAGATTTCTAGCAGCAACATTTGCTGTATAGCCAACATCCCTTGCAATCTGAATAATACGTGCTTTAGTTTGGACAGAAATATCAGGAGCATCACGCAGAGCTTTGGAAACAGCCACATGAGATACACCTGCAATTCTAGCAATGGTTTTAATTGTTGGCTTTTTTTCCAAGCTTAGTCTCCTCCCTTTGTATGGATTTAATAGTTTTATTATACAAGACTTTCACGATAAACGCAATGATAGTATAATTCATGTAACTTTAGTAATATACATACACGTGTAAGTAATTTTCGGTATATCGCATTTGAGTCAGTCATTATATGTACTTTAACGCTAAAAAAATATCTAAAAAAGAAATAAAACCGTTAATATATAGGTTGAAATTGCCATAATAATGTGTTACGATATTATATACTTACACGTGAAAGCAATGCATATAATAATTATGAGGGGTGATGCAATGCCAACAATAAGGAAATTAGGTGATGATAGTAAATTAGGGGCATATGGTAAAAAAAGCAGAGTTGAAAAAGATTATAATAATAGTTCCGTGGAAAATCCACCGGGAGTACTTGCTATATGGCTACAGCTATTACTTATGTACCTCCCTATAGTAGGCTGGATTTTTACTTTACATTTTGCTATTAGCAATAATAGCACTGTTGCTCGTAAAAATCTTGCTCGTGCAACTATTATTAATAAAGTTATTTTGCTTTTGATATTCGCAATAATATATTTTGCTATTAGTAGTATGTTAAGCAGTATATCACAAACGTTAAATGGACTATTAGAAAAAGTTAAAAATACATATGAAGGTACACAAAGTATTAGTGATACATTAGAAAAAGTAATTAACTATATAAATAAATTCAATGTTTTGAATTAACACTAAAAAGGAGATGAAATCTTATGTCAACAGGATTTTTGTATTTGCTGTTTTATGCCGGTATAACATCAGTTTTTACGATTATTACAAAAAAGATAACAAATTTTAAGGTGGTAATACCAGATGAACAGGCTTTAGAACAAGAAAAAGCGCTGAGTGCTGAAAAAGCATCCAAGCTTAGAAACGTATGGTTTATTATATTTCGAAAATTGGATATACGTCTGGCTATGTCATATATGACAGATTTATTTATTAACGAAACCGCACTAAAGATTAAAGCATTAAATCGGTTGGGACTGCGAAAAGAAATCTCATTTGTTCCTTCTAAGAATAGTAGAGATGAAACTAGCGACACTATTATTCTTACTAATTTTGTCAAATATTCTCTTACTGACGATTATGATAAAGGCTACTACAAGGAACAGATTATCGATAACACAACAGAACGAGTTTTATATGAAAAGGACTATCCTAAAGCCTCGTTTGGTATGCAACTTATCCGAAACCCTGATGCAAGTCGGGCAAAGGAATTTTATTGTGAAGGTTGCGCAACCCCTATACAATTGGAAGGTGAAGTCTATATTTGCAAAAACTGCGGTGCAAAATACAGTGCAGATAACTTTGAGTGGATGCTAAGCCATGTAAACGCAAGCGACAACAAGGTTATCCAAACAAAAACAAGCACACAAAAATATGCAACCTATGGAAAATTAGCTGGTTATTTCACATTGGCGATGGTTCCTCTCAGCTTTTTTTCAGGCAAACTGTTCATTTTGAAGCTGTGCACTTATCTTGCTATTATAATTTGTTTTGTAATGTATCCAATTGCAATTGCTACAACGCTAATGATGCATATTCCTTATAGAAAACTGGTTTCCTTTGACCCTTTAGCAACCCCACAAAAGGTTGCAGATCGTACCGGATATTTATTGGGATTGATGTATGGATGTTATCAAACAGAACCTTTAAAAATGAAGGCTTTTATGGAAACGGATTATTATAATCAGTGGCGTAAGGAAGCTGAAGTGTTAAAACAGTTACAGTCAAACAATTCACAAGTGTTTGACTGGGATTCATATATGCAGTCTTTTAATATCAAGAAATTTTGGGTTGATTCAAAAATGCAGTATATTACTCTGTGGACGACCGTTTCTTATCTTTTTTTGACAGAAGATCGTCAAGTAAAAGAAGCTTCGACACTGCATCAAGTAACTCTGTGTAAAAAAATTAATGCCAAATATAAGCATGCGGTTGGTGTAGAATCTTATTTTTGCAGTGGGTGTGGAATGC
>DAMDCT010000002.1:50336-55079 GCA_032091455.1 Oscillospiraceae bacterium
TGGGAATACATATGACATCGCCGAGTTTGACTGGAAGATACACAGCTTTACCGAACCGTTTGGGGGAATGATGAATTTTGCACGTAAAGTTATCACCCTTTTGGGAATAAAGGAAGAAAACATGAAAGCAACTAAAAAAGCTTTAGAAAAGCAAGTTGAATTATTTAACGATAAAACACCGCTTCCTCCTCAAATGAGTGAAGAACAACTAAAAATTCGCAAGAAAGCATATGAAATCTATATGGCAAATCAGAAAGGATAATGGTGATTGCAGTGGGTTTATTAAAAATGGCAAAAGACAGCATAAAAGGTGTGCTGGATAGTCAGTCTTTACGTGTAATTCGCAGTGAAGATATGGGCAACAATATATTAATGGCTAAAAAATCTGGTGATAGGGGAATTATTCGTAACGGAAGTGTAATTATTGTAAATCCCGGTCAGATGGCTGTAATTGTAGATAATGGTACTGTAATTGATGCAACAGCGGAGCCAGGAAGCTTTGAATTTGATTCGGCTTCTTCCCCTTCTTTCTTTGCTGGCGATTTTAAACAGGTATTTAAGGAAATGTGGGCACGATTTACATTTGGCGCAGGTACCTATCAAGATCAAGCAGTCTACTTTATCAATGTTAAGGAAATCATAGACAATGGGTTTGGTACCTTCGCTCCTGTCATGTATCGTGACTGGGAACATTGCAGTAACGATGCCAGACGACCTGGTATGCTAATTCCACTGCGAGTAGGCGTAAAGTGTAGTGGCAACTATACCTATCAAATTGACAACCCTGCAAAATTCTTAATGAAAATAGGTGGAACAACTCCTATTTATACAAAAGATGAATTGTGTGACCAAATGAGGATGGAGATTGTTTCAGTTTTTCAGGCTGTGTTAAACTCACTGTGTGATGAAAAGAATCAAGTTTTTCCACTGGAACTTCCTGCAAGAAGTACTTTGATTAAGCAACTCATGGATCAAAACACTTATGATAAAAACATTAGAGAACGTGGACTCAAAATTGTTGGCTTTAATATTTTGAATGTTAATTTAGATGAAGAAAGCAAACGCCGTGTTGATGAATTTATTGATGCTGGAGATTTTGCTAAACAGCAGGCAAAACTTACCGATGCTGTACTAGCGGCTGCTTCCAACGACTCGGGGGCAAATATGGGATTTTATAATTTAAACATGATGAATAATGCCATGGGTGGTATGTTCCAAAACACAGTTCCTAATCCTACTATCGTACATAATGCTCAAAGTAATTTCCAGCAGCCTGAACCCAAATCAGCATCTGTTCCAACAGCTACTGGTAACATATGTCCCAACTGTGGTCATAGCTCTAATGGAAGATTTTGCAGTGAATGTGGAACCTCTTTGAGTCCCCCACAAGAAAGATTCTGTCCTAACTGTGGGCAAAAGGTTGCAGGTAAATTCTGTGCAAACTGTGGTGCAAAAGCTGAATAGGGAGGTTAAAAATTGAAAGCTAAAAAAGTAATGATAATTATTGCGGTAATACTTGTTACTCTTGGGATTATTGTTGGTGTATTGTTTGGATTGTATTTTGTAAAAAACCAAATTATTAATAAACCAATAAAACAACAACACGAAGTACGACCACTGACCGAACAAGAACAGACATTTGTTGGTGTGTGGGAGGCAGATGACGGTAGTTTAATCGCTATACGTGCACGTGGAGGCTATGATGCAAAAAACTTTGCGCTAGATGCTATTTATGATGATACCATTGGTGATTCTGACGGTAATCGTGCATGGTGCAAAATTACTCGTGATACAGATATTACCTTAGAGCAAGAGGGAGAGTTGCTGGTTATTTCCGATAAGTTTCGTTGCCCTGATATGAACTACCCAGATATTACGAAAACGGTCGAAACAGAAGAACGCCTTGAATACGATGCCTCAACTGATACATTAACTCATATCAGCAGACATCAAGAGTTTAATCAAACAAAAGTATTTCATCGCACAGACCTTGACCCTACCGACAAGAGCATTGACTGGGATTGGTATTATGATATTCATCCAAATCGAAAGCCTTGATTTATAGTTAAAAGAGATTGGAGAGAGAATATATGTATAAGAGATTAGCAGCAATTGTATTAATTTCGGCAGTAATGACATTATCATTAACAGCCTGCGGAAAAGATGATAATGTTGAGCAAACCGGTAAAGCATCTGGAGATAATTCCTCTACCTCCACCAACAATAAATTAAATACATCAACTGTCTCTGCAGATGAACAAAAATACAAAAATGCACCATCAATCACAATTCAACAAGAGGGTGATAATGTAGACGTTATCGTTGAGGGTGACGTGGTAAAGGCGTATTGTGAGTTTGCCAAAGATGATGAAGATAATCAGTTCATATTACAATTTTCAGAAAAACTAAAAAAAGCAGGTCCTAAAAAAGGGTTTTTACTTTCTTTTAGCTATGAGCCTAATAATGAAATAATTGCATTTTATCATAACATTGCTACAAAAGAAAATTACTTCACTTTTGATGAGGGAAATAGAGTAAGCTTTAGTGTGAGTGAAAATAAAGCAATTTGGAAGTTAAATAGAATAACCCTACCTTTTAATGAAGTGGAAATTGCAAGTGTTTTTGCAGGAATACAAGAAGATAACAATAGCGAACACTATGAAATGCCTATATCTGGTGTGAAGATAGAAAGCAATGTTAATGCAGATAAAAAAGACGAATCCAACAACTCCTCGGCGGTTGGTGAGAAAATTACTGCTAATTATATAGGTACCTATCTGCCTGAGGATGAGCAAGGGTATCAATGTGTTGTTGTAGTAGAAGAAAACAGATTAACAATAGATGACCGTTATGTTGTAGAATTTACAGTTGAGAACTTTTCAACTAAAATTCTATGGAATGGCTTAATGACTGACACCAAAACGGGAAAAACATGTGACGCATTTTTAACTTTATACCCAGATGGTAAAATGTTACTCCTGCATACATATATAGATTCAAAGGATATTTTTATTCAATCTATAAAACATTAATTAAATTCTAAAATGCTCAAACATTGTATACCCACGTTACCATGAAAATTAAAAAGTTGCTTTAAATACCCAATACAAAAATAAGTTCCCTACAATTTTTCCCGACAGCAAAGTTTGAAGTGTAGATTGCTAAATGGTTTATTTTAGGCGCAAAAAACGCATAAGAACGCTTAAAAAAGGGGGTGAAGCGTATTTTTGACTTTATAAAAAATTTATATGTTTGGATGAATGATACTTGGAGTGGATTAACGTCAATAAAATTGGAGTATACATGTGGCTTCCCACCTTTTGTACTAAGTATGCGATTTATAAGATGGATTAAATTTGTCAAAATGCTGAAATCACCGTGCTGCCGTTTATTTATTTGTTGAAAAATAGGAAATTAACTATAATAAACTGTTAGATAAATTAGACAGTAAAAACTATAGCAATAATACGTAATTGCAGATAATGATAAATCATGTGGAGTTGAAATATTGAGGCGTAAGGAAATGTGTAAATAGCTTAGGCAATAAGATGGAAAATGACACGGATGGATGCCGTTCTATCAAGCCAATATATAGTAACAGGAGATAAAATGTATGCGTGTAATAAGAGATGATATTTTGAATATTAAAATGGGCATAATAGTACACCAAGTAAATTGTATACATGTAATGTCAGAGGGCTTAGGTTTACAGATAAGAAATAGATATCCTAAACACTATAATAACTACATGAGCACTGTGCTATCATTAGGAAATATAGATGTGACACCAATAAACAACGAATTGATTATCATTGGGATTTGTGGTCAACAGGGAGTAGGTAGGGGGAACTGCCGAACAAATTATGTCGCATTTGAGCGTTGTCTGAGACATGTAGATAATATACATAAGCAAGTGCCAGGTTTGCCGATATTCATGCCATATAAAATAGGGTGTGGGCTATCTGGAGGCGATTGGTACACCGTACAACGTTTAATAGAAAAAGTAACACCCTATGCAATGTTCTGCTACAATGGAAATTAATTGAGCGACTCTAGCTTGTAAAGGAACTAACTATACCCAATTTGATGAGATGCCAATGAAAGCAGTAGAGAAATTTTGTGTAATTAAAGAGGATGCACTACCAAACAATAGTGCATCCTCTTTTCAGTGCATTCAGTTCGCCTTGACCCTCGGTTAACAAATTATCTTTATGATTACTCGCGTTTTGCTTGAGGCTTTATTTGAGTAATATTTAATTATTCAAGGCTGTTTATTATGGCTGATACTAATCCCTCATATCTGATGTGCGTTTGTTCTAATCCTAGATATGGCGTATCTAAATTTAAATGAAGGGTTGAGAGTTGAACGCTATCTTTCCAATGTTCCTGAAAAGTCTTAATATCTTGATTCAATTCTTTTTTATACATCTGTGCAAGAACATCTAAAACTTTTTGTTGTAATTGTTTATCCTTTAAATCAGCAATCACATTGTTGGGATAATGTGAATCTTCATCTTCTATTCGTCCATTTTTTGCATTTTCAAAATCTTCTTCATATCTAAGACGAATGTCATTTCTAACTTTTATATCTTCTGTATCAAGAAAGTGCACCATTACCATTATTAATCCAACATCTTTTTTGCAATCACCTTGTTTTTTGCAGAAAATAAAAGTTAGTTTTGCAGGCAAATCATAAACCTTATTTTGAAATGAAATTTTATAAGTTTCACCTTTAGGAAATCC
>DAMDCT010000002.1:55155-67532 GCA_032091455.1 Oscillospiraceae bacterium
TATCATTAAGAAGGTCCTCTTCAATGTCATTTTGAGAAAGGTTATAAATATCTAAAACCTCTTGTTTTGTCATTCCCCAGTCCGTACCTGGAAACACATCATAGTCATATTTAATTGCGTTTGTTTTAACTGGTGTATTATTATTACCACAAGATGTTAATGCTATTGTAAGTAATAACAGGCATAGAAATAATGATTTTTTCATTGATATAGCACTTTCTTTCTATAAGGTTTTAAAAGCTATTACTATATACAAATATACTACCACCACTTGTAATAGTCAATACAATTAGTAATTTTTATAATATTTAACAAAATAGCCAACAGTTCTATCTCCAATGGTTATAAAAGTTGCATTAAGTGCATAAATGGTGTAAAATATATGAATATTAATTAAAGAAAAGCAGGTGAGAGTATTAAGCTTTTCAACGTGGAGTTTTAAGCGATTTGGCTATGCCAAACCGCTTAAAACTCCCAGTATGTGCGAAAGGATGGGCATAAAATGGCTTTAGATGGAGCATTTCTAAGTGCGATAGCAAGAGAAATTGAAGAAAATACATTAAACTCAAGAGTAGAAAAGATTTCAGAGCCTTCTCGTGAGGAAATTATAATATCATTACGCTTTAAAGGCGGTAGTAAAAAACTATTATTATCTGCAAATGCCAATAGCCCACGAGTGCATTTTACAGGCATAACGCTTGAAAACCCAAAATCACCGCCAATGTTTTGTATGCTACTAAGAAAGCATTTAAGCACAGGCAGACTTATAGCTGTTCGACAAAGTGGATTAGACAGGGTTTTAAGCCTTGACTTTGAGGCAGTAAATGAGCTTGGCGATTTAGATACAGTAACTGTTGTAATAGAAATTATGGGACGACATTCAAATATAATTCTAGTAAACTCAAAAGGGAAAATAATCGATTCAATTAAAAGAATTACTAATGAGCTTTCAAGCGTTAGAATGGTGTTGCCAGGAATAACTTATCAACCACCACCAGCGCAGGATAAACTGAATTTATTAACAACAGACATTGATGAGGTTATGACAAGATTTATGCAAATGCCATCAATTGACGTTGCAAAGTCTATTGTGCAAGCATTAGAAGGGATTTCACCAATTCTTGCAAGGGAATTAGCATATAGTGCATTAAAAGGACAGGATATTGAAAAAGATAAGTTGTCTGAATTTTATAAAGCAAGAGTTGCACAATCATTACTTGATTTAAAACAAAATCTAATTGACGGCAAGCATAACTTAACTGTTTGCATTGATGATTCGATTAAACTAAGGGACTTCACTATTTGTGACATTGCTCAATACGGTAGTAAACCAATCAAATCACATTTTGAAACTCCAAGTGAATTGTTAGACGGTTTTTATGCCGAGCGTGACCAACAACAACGAATGAAACAACGTGCAAATGATTTGTTAAAACTGTTATTAAACGCAAATGAACGTATAACCAAAAAGATTTCATTGCAAAAAACAGAGCTTCTAGAGTGCGCAAATCGAGATACATTAAAAGTTTATGGCGATTTAATCAATGGCAATATATATAGAATTGAAAAAGGCATGACAAAAGTAGTTTTAGAGAACTTTTATGATGAAGCTTGCCCACAAATAACAATTAAGCTTGATAATAGGTTATCGCCAGCACAAAATGCACAGCATTATTACTCTGAATACAGGAAGGCTCAAACTGCCGAGAAAATGTTAAATGAGTTAGTAGCAAAGTCTGAGCAGGAATTAGTCTATCTTGATAGCGTATTTGATGCGGTTTCACGTACAAAAGGCGAAAGTGAATTACTTGAAATCCGTGAGGAATTAGCAGAGCAAGGATATATCAGAGCAACAAAAGTAAAAAATAAAATGCTTAAAGCACAACCACCACTTTGCTATCAATCTTCTGATGGGTTCCCGATTTTATGTGGTAGAAACAATAAGCAAAATGATAAACTTACACTTAAAACGGCAAATAACAATGATATGTGGCTACATACACAGGGAATTGCAGGCTCACATGTTATTATTGAAACTGATGGTAAGCAAATATCTGATACAGCTATAACTGAGGCTGCAATTATTGCCGCATTTAACTCAAAAGGCAGGAATTCCGCACAAGTTGCAGTTGATTATACATTAGTTCGATATGTAAAAAAGCCAAGTGGCGCAAAACCTGGAATGGTAATCTTCACTGATTACAAAACAGCCTATGTTACCCCAGATGTAGATGTGGTAGAGAAATTGCAGGTTGACAAAAAGAAATAGTATAAGCTATCAATACTTTTGAAAAGGAGCATTAAATATGAGTATACGAAATGCATCAAAGGCGATTGTAATTCATAATGGGAAAATGCTAATTACAAAATGCTGTAATTCCAAAGGCGAGATATTCTATACTTTACCTGGAGGAAGGCAAAATTTCTATGAAACAATGGAAGAAGCAGTTGTTCGTGAATGTTTAGAGGAAACAGGATTAACAGTAAGCGTTGACCGATTTGTAGCATTACATGAAGAAATTGTTATGAATGAAGAATATAAAAAAGCAAATTCTGATTTTACACATAAGATATTTCATATTTTCCTCTGCCATTTAGAAAATGAGGAACATCAAACTCCAACCGAAATTGATGAAAATCAAATTGACTTTGAATGGATACAACCTCAACAAATATTGTCAATTAATTTTTATCCAAAAGCGGTAAAGGAAAGTATGTTGGAAATATTAAATCAAGATAAAATATTTTTTTTAGGTTCGGTGAGGACAAGTGAAGAAGTTTCACTTTAAATTCTAACGAAATGAGAATAATAAATATTGTTAGTTGACCATTGACAAATTGTGATTTTTTGCATATAATATTGATATAATAGTATACAAGCCTTGATGAGGAGGAGTACACACTTAAACGAAGCATAGAGAGAAAACGGTAGGTGCAAGTTTTCGAGAGTAAAGTGTGGAAGGTAGCCTTTGAGCTTTGAATTGAACGGAGCAGTTGCTCTAAGTAGACTTCAACGGTTTTCCACCGTTATAAGGAAACAATATCGGAATTTATTCCTGTATTGATTAAGTGCAGAGAAATCCTCTGAATTTAGGTGGTAACACGGACTTACAGTTCGCCCTAAGATAATGCTAAATGCATTATCTTTAAGGCGGACTTTTTTATTTGGAATTCCTAAACATTCTAATATGTTTTTACTATTGAATTCACAATGTAGGGACACGATATATCGTGTCCGAAACCAAATTTTAATTAAATAAACAATATGGATTTAACATGCGGACCCCATGTATGGCGTCCCTACAGGAATTTAGTTTATAAAGATTAAATATTAACCAACACAACTTGAAAAAACCTATGAGCCGAAGGGCTTTGAAGACCGAATATACCAGTTTTGGCTTGATGGTGGATATTTCACACCAAAAGTTGATGAAACAAAAACCCCATATACAATTGTGATTCCACCTCCAAACATCACAGGTCAACTTCATATGGGTCATGCGCTAGATAATACATTACAAGATATTTTAATTCGTTATAAGAGATTACAGGGATATTCTGCTCTATGGGTACCAGGTACTGACCATGCATCAATTGCAACTGAGGCAAAAATAGTTGAGGCAATGAAAAAAGAAGGCATTACCAAAGATGATTTGGGACGTGATGGATTTTTAGTACGTGCGTGGGAGTGGAAAGCTACTTATGGCGGAAGGATAATTGACCAGCTTAAAAAGCTTGGTTCTTCTTGTGACTGGACTAGAGAACGTTTTACTCTTGATGAAGGCTGTTCAGAAGCTGTAAAAGAAGTATTTATTAAGCTACATGATAAAGGACTTATCTATCGTGGTGAGCGCATAATCAACTGGTGTCCTGAGTGCAAAACATCAATTTCTGATGCAGAAGTTGAGTATGAGGATCAACAGGGAAGTTTCTGGCATTTACGATATCCAATAGCAGGGGAGAAAGATAGCTATCTTGAACTTGCTACAACAAGACCAGAAACACTATTAGGAGATACTGCGGTTGCTGTAAACCCTAATGATGATCGTTATAAACACCTTATCGGTAAAAATGTAATACTGCCATTATGTAATAGAGAAATTCCTGTTATCGCAGATTATTATGTTGATATGGAGTTTGGAACTGGTGTAGTTAAAATTACTCCAGCACATGACCCTAACGACTTTGAAGTTGGGTTAAGACATGACTTACCTATTATTAATATAATGACAGAAGATGCACACATTAATGAGAATGGATTATCTTATCAAGGTTTAGAGCGTTATGAAGCTAGGAAAAAAATTGTTGAGGACTTAGACAAAGGTGGATACTTAGTAAAAGTTGAGCCACATCCGCACAATGTTGGAGCATGCTATCGTTGTCATACAACTGTTGAGCCAAGAGTATCAAAGCAATGGTTTGTAAAAATGGAGCCTCTCGCAAAGCCTGCAATTGAAACAGTAAAAAATGGCGAAATTAAATTTGTACCAGAACGTTTTGAAAAAACATATTTTCACTGGATGGAGAACATTAGAGATTGGTGCATATCTCGTCAGTTGTGGTGGGGACACCGTATTCCAGCTTATTATTGTGCTGATTGTGGTGAAATCACTATTGCAAAAGAACAACCAGACGTATGTCCAAAATGTGGTTCGCATAGTCTAAAACAAGATGAAGATACACTTGATACATGGTTTAGTTCGGCATTATGGCCTTTCTCTACACTTGGTTGGCCAAATGAAACAGAAGATTTAAAATACTTCTATCCAACTAATACTCTTGTAACTGGTTATGATATTATTCCGTTTTGGGTTTCAAGAATGATATTCTCAGCATTAGAGCAAACAAATAAAGCTCCATTTGATACTGTATTAATTCATGGGCTTGTTCGTGATGCACAAGGCAGAAAGATGTCAAAATCTTTAGGCAACGGAATTGACCCACTTGAGGTAATAGATGAATATGGTGCAGATGCACTTAGATTAGCTTTAACAACAGGTAACAGTTCAGGAAATGATATGCGTTTTTCTGATGATAAGATTAAATCAAGCCGTAATTTTGCGAATAAGTTATGGAATGCAACACGTTTCATAATGATGAACTTGTCCGAAGAAATTACTGAAATAAAACTCCCATCAAGTTTGAATATTGAGGATAAGTGGGTATTGTCACAATATAATACTCTGGTTAAACAGGTAACTGAAAACTTAGATAAATTTGAACTTGGTGTTGCAGTTCAAAAGCTATATGACTTCATATGGAACATTATGTGTGACTGGTACATCGAGCTTACTAAGGCAAGATTACAAGCTGGTGGTCAAACTTCATTAGATGCACAACAAGTGCTACTTTACGTTATGACTAATACAATTAAGCTACTTCATCCATTCATGCCATTTATAACAGAGGAAATATGGCAAGCACTTCCTAATGACTGTGAAAGTATTATGATTGCTTCTTGGCCTGAATATAAAGAAGAACTATCTTTTAAAGCAGAGGAAGAAGAATTTGAGAGAGTTATGGACGCAATTAAGGGAATTAGAAATGCAAGAAATGAAATGAATGTTCCACCTAGCAAAAAAGCGGCAGTTTATATTGCAACTGAATTTGAAGATACTTTTAATTCATCAAAAGCATTTTTTGAACGCCTAGCGTCTGCAAGTGAAGTAATTGTGGCAAAAGAGCATAATATTGAGTCTGCTGTACAGGTTGTAACACAAAGTGCTAGAATATTCTTACCACTTGATGATTTAATTGACAAGGAAAAAGAGTTAGCAAGACTATCTCATGAAAAAGAAGTATGCCAAAAAGATATTGCAATGCTATCAAGTAAAATGAATAATGAAAACTTTATATCTAAAGCGCCTGCTAAGGTAGTTGATGAAATTAAGTTAAAACTAGCTAAGGCACAAGACTTGCTAGATAAAATTGAAGATAGTATAAAAGCACTATAAAATAAAAGAACAGTATGGATTTATGTATCAACCCCCGAAAGTTAGACCAAAAATCTAACAAGAAGGAGGTCGGTACAATCCATACTGTTTTTTAACATAGATAAATTATTTTTCAATAACAATTACTTTACATGATGACATAAATACTATGTTTGGTGAAGTTGTATCAGTAAATACAATCATGCCATATTCATTTTTTATGACAGTTCCAGTTACTGAAAAGAAAAGACCAAAATGAACGGCAGCATCTGTTCCAATTGGTAAATAGTCACGTACTGCAACCTCCGTATTTGTATCACAACCTTGTGGAAGTTGCGTAGGCTCAGGAAGATAAGTAATATTGTCATTATAAATAGCGTCTTTTACTTCTATAGCTATAATATTGCATAATGAAACAGCACCTAGTGGTACGCCTGAAGAATCATTTAATTGAAACAGTCCTGAATTAGGATTTGTATTTGGTGGCGGGAGTAAAGCACCAGGTCTACCAGTAACGCCGATATTATTATCTAAATCAATTTGTATATCATTATCAGGGTAATATTGTATAATCTGGCGTAGTATATTTTTGATTTGTTGCACACAAAAGCATGTTGCTGTGTTACTCATACTACCAGGAGCGCCATCTTTGCCAGAAGCACCAGGAGCGCCATCTTTGCCAGGAACACCAGGAGCGCCATCTTTGCCAGGAGCACCAGGAGCGCCGTCTTTGCCAGAAACACCAGGAGCGCCGTGGACAGTAATTAGAAGGTTTAGGGCAATTATTATTATGACAATTATAGACTGCCATTTGTGAGAAGTCATCATCGTAGCTATTCATGTGTATTATTCCCTCCGATTTATTAATATAATCATTACTGATAAGCAATAATGCTAAGCATTATTGCTAAGCATTATTGCTTATATATATATATATCATATGAAATAAAAATTATTTAGGTGCGATTAAATTCAAATGAATAAACAAAAGGCAAGAAAACCTGACTTTTGTTTATTGTTTGAGGATATAAATATGTATGGGCGAACAGCGTTCGCCCACTTGATTATAATTGATATTTAGGGATATTAGATACCAAATGAAACATCATCAAGATAAACTGACATCATACCAGTTCCAGCAGGAACGATAAAATTAATAATTGCACCAGTTGTACCTACAGGGGCTGGACTCGTTATAATTCGATAGTATCCAAAATTGTTACTACTTGTTACAAAGTCAGATTCTCTAATTGTTATTAGACCACCAACTGTAGTACTAGGTAAGAAAGTTATAGACGCGTTTAAACCTACACCAGAAGCGGAACCTCGTGCAAAGAAAGAAAACTTGTATGAGCATTCTTCGTTAGCATCAACTATTTGTTCTAGATTAACATGAGTAGTTGCATTTTGCGTCAAACTAACAGACTTTTCACCAGAATGGACATTGCCTCCAGCAGTTTCCTCACTAACATCGTCAGGTGTAGCTGTAGTCCAATTATCCGGAATGTCACCTGTGAATTCCTCCATATCACCGTTTAAAATTATTTCTCCTGTTGGAAAACATGTGCAGGTACACACTCCATCTTTACCATCCTTACCATCGGTACCGTTAGTTCCGTTAGTACCATTAGTACCATTAGTACCATTAGTGCCATTAGTGCCATTAATACCATTAGAACCGTCTTGACCAGGAGCACCAGGAGCACCAGGAGCGCCGTCTTGACCAGGAGCACCAGGAGCACCGTCTTGACCAGGAGCACCAGGAGCGCCATCTCTGCCAGGGGCACCAGGAGCACCATCAGCACCATCTTTGCAACAGCAGCAAGATGGTGGGAAAGGTGGACAACAAGTAGAAGGTTTTGGACAATAATTATTATGGCAATCATAAACTGTCATTTGTGGGAAGTCATCATCGTATTTATACATGTGTAATATTTCCTCCAATTCATATGATATATTAAGCATTACTGCTTCTATATATCATATGAAATAATTTGTTTTTAGGTTCAATGAAAGCTAAATTCATATTAGTATTACTTGAAATATTAAATGTCTGAATGTATAATGAACATAATAACTTAAGGAGGATATTATTTTGAATTGCAAGGAAAGATTACAACAAGACTTGAAAATGTTAGGTGTAAAAAATGGAGATACAATTCTTGTCCATACTTCGATAAAGGGGCTTAATGAAGACGTGGTAACTGCCAATGACATTATTGATGCATTGCTCATTGCTGTTGGCAGTGAGGGAACACTGCTTGTACCCGCCTTGTCATACATGGCCGTAACTGAGAATAACCCACAATTTGATGTAACTAATACTCAAACTTGTATTGGAAAATTGCCAGAGATATTTCGAACTAAATATGCAACACATCGAAGCATTCACCCAACACATTCTGTTTGTGCAATAGGTAAACACGCAGATACTCTTACGAAATCACATTATCTAGATAATACTCCTGTGGGTGAAAACTCACCATTTAGATTGTTGCCGACAGTAGGTGGGAGAATATTAATGCTTGGTTGCGGATTATTACCCAATACATTTATGCATGGTGTTGAAGAAGTGGCAAATGCAAGCTATCCTCTTGCTAAGCAAACTATTAAATACACGTTGACAGACAAATCAGGAAGCACTTATAATAAATTATATTATCCACATTCATTTGGGACATTAATTCAAAGATATGATAGACTTGCTGATAAATTACAAGCACCTTATCTACTTACTGGGAAAGTATTAAACGGTAAAGCTTACTTAATTGATGCAAAACAGGCAATGATTGAAGGCATTAAGGCAATACATCATGATGATAAATATTTTGTTGATTAATAACATATAAAAACATACAAAAATGAAAGAAGGAAATTTTATGAAAAAGCCTAATGTACTATTCATATTAACTGATGACCAACGCTTTGACACAATTCATGCACTAGGAAACAAACAAATTAAGACGCCTAATCTTGATAAACTTGTAGAGGATGGAACAGCATTTACCCATGCGCATATTCCAGGGGGAACATCAGGCGCAGTTTGTATGCCAAGTAGAGCAATGATTAATTCAGGTAAAAAGGTTTTTCATCTATATGGTGAGGGTCAAGAAATTCCTAAAGATCATGTAACAATGGGACAATGTTTTAAAGAAGATGGCTATGAAACAATTGGTATTGGTAAATGGCATAGTGGAACTGAATCATATGGGAGAAGTTTTACAGATGGTGATTGTATTTTCTTTGGTGGTATGTGGGATCATTGGAATGTTCCTGTGTGTAGTTATCACGAAGATGGAATATATGAGAAAACAGCTAACTTTACCCCTGATTTCTTTCATGCAAACCATCCTATGCCAATGATATGTGATAAAATGAGTATGGGAGTACATTCAACTGATTTGTTTACTGATACAGCTATTAATTTTCTAGATAAAAAACATGATAATCCATTTTTCTTATACTTGTCCTATCTTGCTCCTCATGACCCACGAACAATGCCAGAGGAATTTCAAAACATGTATAATCCAGATGAAATTGAACTTCCCGCCAACTTCTTATCACAACATCCGTTTAGCTATGGTGTTGGAGAGAGAGTGGGCGAAAGTCGTGATGAAGATTTAGCATCATACCCAAGAGGAGAAAAAGAAGTTAGGCAACATATAGCGGATTATTATGCAATGATTTCACATATTGACTATAATATTGGTAAGCTAATTAAAACATTAGAGAAAAATGGGGAATTGGAGAATACTATTATTGTATTTACAGGAGATAACGGACTTGCTGTTGGACAACATGGACTAATGGGTAAACAGAGTGTATACGATCACAGCGTGCGAGTGCCGTTAATTATAAGTGGAGCAGGTGTTAAAAAGAACAATATTTGTGATAATTATGTCTACTTGCTTGACATATACCCATCACTTTGTGAGCTTGTGGGCTTAGATATACCTTCAAGTGTTGAGGGCATCAGCTTTAAGCCAATGCTAAATGGAGACACTGATAAAACGCGTGATGATTTGTATTTTACATACACATCACTTGCACGTTCTGTAAAGAATCATCAATACAAGCTAATTGAATATAGAAAAGCACGTAACAATACGCAATTATTCGATATTATAAATGATCCAAATGAAAAGCAAAACTTATATAATGACCCACAGTTTAGTGACGTTGTAGTTCAACTTAAAAAGAGAATGTTAGAATATAAAGCTAGTTGGGAAGATACTGCAAATAGCATACATACTTCTGCGTTTTGGAATGAAGTGAATTTATAGAGTTATATGCCGCCTCAGGGCGGCATATACTTTTAGTAAAGGTTATAGTATTGATTATTAACTTACGTCAATTATTCACATCAATATAAGCTGGCTTATAAAAATCTAGTTTATTCGTAATTATAACAAATCTAGAGGGGGTTATTATATGACATCAAGGTTTGCAGATTTTAAAAACAAGGAAATAATAGATGTATCAGATGGGGCAAAAATAGGTTATGTTGATGATATTATCTTTGATATAAAGACCGCTGATGTTGTATCAATAGTAGTATATGGTAGATATCGTTTTTTTGGATTGTTTGGCAGAGATGATGATATGCTTATTGATTGGGATGATATTGAAATTATTGGCTCGGATACAATTCTTGTAAAAGAACAAAGCTTGAAAAAACCCAAGAAACCGCAAAAGGTAAGTTATTTTGAAAAATTATTTGGATAAATGCTTGACTTATCCTTATAGTTTTAAGATAATGTATATATAAAGCGCAAATTTGATGTGAAATGAGGAATATTATGGATAATCAAAAGGCGAAATTTAGTTGTTGGATGAAAATATTGTTGGCAATATTGATTGTACTATTTATTACAATTTTATATATTCTAATAACGGTAAATATAGTAGATAAAAATGCTAATAAACTATTATCCATGCCAAAAGTTCCATTCACAAGTAATATGAAATTTTGTGCTTTAAGTGAGGATATATATGACACTGATTATGAAAGTGGATCAATTTTGTTTATAAAAAATAATTCAAGCTACATTGTTGGTGATAAAGTATTAATTAAGAATAAATATGATGACAAAAAGGAATATGCTGTTAATAATTATTATGTAGTGGGAGTAATTTCAAAGTCAAGTGAATCAGGCATGACAGCAAATTTATTGAGTTACAATAATGAAGTAATAGATGTTTTACCTGAACAGGTTGAAGGAAAGCTAATATCCGATATAAAGTTTATAGGTAATATATATAATAACATGCTTGGGCTTAAAGGATATTTATTATTTGGAGCAATTCCAGCATTAATATTATTACTAATATATTCCATCATGCGTTTGACGGTACTTAACCGTGTTAATAACTGTAATGAACAAGAAGCTACAAATAATTCAGATGAAACAGAGCAGGTTGTTCTAGAGTATACAAATATTAAAACTATTCAAGAATTAATTGATCAAGAGGATAATGTAGAATTAGTGCAAGAAAATTTAGATAAATTGCCACCTCCTATAAGTGACACTACTAAGAATAGAATTCAAAAATTAAATAAAAATAATTCAGTTGAGATAATGCAAAGAATAAAAGAATAAACAGCTTGAAAAAGAGTTTCAAGGCGAAGATATAAATAAACAGTTAGATTCTACTGTAATTGAGTATAAGCAATCAAAAAGCGATAATGCAATGATTAGTAATCTTTCAGCAGATGAAATAATTCAGATTTACAGGGATAATGCATTGAAAAATAAGACAAGTGATAATGTGCCATCGAGTGATAAGGACATAACACTTAATCGTATCTCGAAAATGTATTATGAAAGTAATATAGAAAATTATGATTAAAAAAAGCCGCCAATAGGCGGTTTTGCGTTTGCATATGTTAATAATATCTCCATTTATATGGTTATTATTGAATTGGATAAAACCACTTAAATCAAAGCTTTTATAATAATATTCAAAGTTCATCTAAAATGAGATAAGTATACAAATATGAATTTATAGCGTTCTCATTACTTTGTTTGTCCATTTACTGCACATTTTAGAGGGGTAAAGCATATATATTAGTAATAGAGAATATTGGATATAAAAAACAACTAAAAATCGGAAAAATTCTCCAAAAAGAGTTGAATAAGGGGTTGACCTTGTTCGACAAAAAATGTAAAATGTAAAGAGAATAGAAAGTTGGAGGGGAACATGATAAATATTAGAAAAATAGTTTCTTTGATAACTGCAACAGCATTGGTAGTAAGCCTTACTGCTTGTATAGAAAAAGATAATGAAATTCCAAAAGAAAGTGAAAAACAAACATCCAGTTTACAGGTTGTTTCAGAATACCCAAGTTCAAAGGATTCGATCTCAAGTCATGAGGAGTCAAGTGATGTTTCATCAATTGTTTCAAAAATAGAAAGCAGTCAAGCGGCTTCATCAAAATCAGCT
>DAMDCT010000002.1:67542-71516 GCA_032091455.1 Oscillospiraceae bacterium
GCTCAAAACCTGCAAGTTCAAAGCCTGCAAGTTCAAAGCCTGCAAGTTCAAAGCCTGCAAGTTCAAAGCCAAACCAAGGAAGTAATGTGTCACATGCACAGATGAAAGCTGTATGGATTGCATTTTTAGAATTCGACACTTTTAAAGGTTCAAGTGAAAGCGCATTCACATCAAAAATTCAGCAATACTTTGATACAGTTGTTACAAAGGGTTTAAATACTGTTATTGTTCAGGTTAGACCACATGGTGACTCCATGTATGAATCGGCATATTATCCATGGTCTAAACACGCAAGCGGAACAGTTGGTCAAGCTTTAAATTATGACCCGCTAACTATTATGGTGAGTGAAGCACATAGTAGAAATCTTGAAATTCATGCATGGATTAATCCTTACAGGACTATGACAGACACTGAGATGGCGTATGTGCAAGATAATTTTCCAACAAAAATGTGGTATAACAGCGCAAACCGTGATGACTATATGGTGAAATGTGGCGATGGTCGTTGGTGGCTTAAACCAGGGAATAAGGAAGTTCAAAACTTAATTATAAATGGCTCCAATGAAATAGTTTCAAAATATAAAGTTGATGGCGTGCATCTTGACGATTATTTTTATGGAGGAAATGTTTCCACATATGGTGATACTGTAAGTCAAGCAAAGGCAAATACAACAGCACTTGTAAAAGGATTACATGATGGTTTAAAAAGTATTAATTCAAAGGCTCGATTTGGTATTAGCCCTGCAGGTGGATTTAGAGAGAGCAATTCACTGCCTTCTTCTGATATGACTTACTTATCTACTGATTTAGCAAAATGGTGCACACAACCGGGCTATATTGATTATGTAATGCCACAGGTGTACTGGGATTATAACCATTCAATACAGCCGTTTACAATGACTCTTAATAAGTGGCAAAACTTTGTTACTGAAGATAGTGTTGCCTTGTATATTGGGCTTGCACCGTATAGACTTTCAAATGAAATAGTCAAGCAACAAATGACAGATATTATGGCAAGTAACCGTGCAAGTGGATATGCTTTGTTTAGGTATGAACATATATTAGGATTATAAAAGCAGTATTAATGCTATTTGTGAATTCTAATTTGAAAGGAGAATTAATGAGTCTTGATTTAGATTTAATGGAAAATACCGAGTTAGATTATATAAGGTGTTTTTCCGACGAATTAGATAACGTAAATTATCATACATTTTGGGATAAAGAATTACCAGGTATGTATTGTCATAATGTAACAGTTATAAATTCAAGTATTAGTGAGAAAGAAATTTTAAATATTATCGCAAATGAGACTTTAAAAAGAGAGAAAGATAATCATAAATTTGCTGCATTTGATATTAATAAGCTTTTACAGAGAAAAACATATATTAACATAGGGAAAGACTTGCAAGAATTTTCACATTATGATTATATGTACATTAATTTGTTTCAAGATGATAACCCTATATTGCAGAATAAAAATCAAAATTGCGTTGTAAAGAAGGTTATAGATAAAGGCAATATAGTAAATGATGCTATTAAAATTAATATTGAAAATAACTCGAAAAATATGGGTGAGAATTTTGCAACAGCTAGAATCAATAGAAAAATGAAGGCGTATTTATCATCTGAAAATAATTTAAGTTTATATCTTTGTTATTATAATGGACAGCCAATCGGCTCTTGTGAATTATTACTGAATGGTCAGATTGCTAAGATAGAGGATTTTGATGTCAATAAAGATTATCAAAGAAAAGGATTTGGTACAAATATATTAAGATTCGTACTAAGTGAAGCAAAAACAGCAGGAGCTAAATATACGTATTTATATACGGATAGTGAAGATACTGCTAAAGATATGTATTCAAAATGTGGATTTGTTAAAATCGCAGATAAGACAAATCTAAGGTTTTCTATTTAATTGGAGAGGAGCAAATAACATTGCCATACAAGAAAAAAGAGAAAAAGTTACATGTGAAAAAGAGTAAAATACCCAATAAAAACAAAAAGGAAAAAGAGATAATCCTGAATACCGATTCAAAGCCAATTGAAGTAAAACTAAATACAAATGCAAAAGCGGTAAATGTTTCTTCAAAACGCAAATTATTTCTTACCATAGGTATTGTTGTGATAACAATAGCAATTGCTGCAGCAGCAATATTCTCAGTGCTTTTATATCAAAAAGATCAAGCAAATAAGGCAGCAGCTGCGTTAAATGCATTACCTAGAATAACTGTTCCTGAAGGACATTTTAAGCCAATGTCATATGAATATACCTATTTGAAAAATATGAAAGCAATAAAGCTTACACCAAAAGTTGATTTGTATGCAGATATAAATGCAACGCAGGCGACGCTTGAGACAGAGGTTGATGCAATTCTAAAGGATATAAAAACCTTAAATTTTAACTCAATTATTGTTGATACTAAATATGACCAAAGTGTAATATTTAATTCGGTATTACTTGAAAAAACTCCAGTTGACCTTTTATCAATCATTGTTAATAAGGCAAAAGCTCAAAATATTAGCGTTGTTGCAGTATATAACGTTACTGGTGTGAAAATAGCAGGCAAGGAGATTATTAATAGTCACCTTAATTATAGCAATAAAGAAGTAATTTTTGATGCAGCTAGTGAACTCGCAAATGCATATGAACTTGATTCAGTTATAATTGATAATTACTATGTTAAAAAAGATGCAGACGCATATGCACAGTTTATACTTTATGGTGGCATAGGTGACTATAATGAGTGGTTAGTTAACAATACAACCGCAACCGTTGATGGGATTGCACAATCAATAAAAGCCACCAAAAGCTCGCTTCCTGTAGGACTTGCAGTAAGTGATGTATGGGCATCACTAAAGGAAAATGAGAAGGGTGTCAAAACAGAGCCAACGTTTACAGCTTTGAAGAACGGATATTCAGATACTAAAGCAATGGTGGAAAGCCACATAATTGACTTTATAAATGCAAAAATATCTACATCAACAGAGAATAACGCTATGCCATTTAAAACAATTTCAGCATGGTGGAGTGACTTGTGCAAAACAGCAAATATTCCACTATATATAACTCACAGTGGTGAGAGTGCAAATTCAAAACAACTTCCAGGTTGGAATGGAACAGACGAGCTTGCAAGGCAAGTTATTAGTGCAACAAAACTACCTAGCTATCATGGAAGTGCTTTTTCTGGAATAAAAAAGCTTATGGCTGATATAAATACAAGTACTGATACATTACTTAAATATTATAGTAAAGAGAGAAAAGAAGAGGATATTGCAAAGGATTTGACAATTACAAGTCCTAATAAAACTCAGTTCTCCACTCGTGAGGAAAACGTACAATTTAGAGGTAAGTTTGACTCTAATCAAGAAGTATTGTTGAATAGTGTAAAAGTGAAGCCATCTGAAAAGGGTGGATTTAGTATATGGGTTCCTCTTGATCCTGGAAAGAATACTATTACACTTGAACATAAGGGCAAAGTAACAAATTTCAATATTGAGCGTACAGTAGACGTACTCAAAACTGTAAGTCCAGTGAAGGCAATGAAAGTTGCTGGGAGCTCTGAGATTGAATTTAACGTAATGGCATATAAAGGATCGACTGTAACAGCCTTCATTAATGGAACTACCATTAAACTTAATGAGGGTGGAGCTGGTGAAGATAACGTAGTTGATTCTTTATATAGAAATTATCAAGGAACTTATAAATGTCCTAAGGCAAAAAGCAAAGAGCAAAATATTGGTAAGATAACATTCAAAGGATCATACAAAGCAAAGAATAAAGTATATAATGACAGTGCTGTAGGTTCAAGTATTACAATTGATAAAATACCTGACGAAGTCGACCCAGATACAGCAACAAATCAAATTTTTCAACACGCAATAGTAAACAGCGCTTATGCTAACACTTATCCATTTATGACAACTCCTGGATATCCACAGGCAATATTATACCCACTTCCACAAGGAACACA
>DAMDCT010000002.1:71526-71963 GCA_032091455.1 Oscillospiraceae bacterium
TGTTGAAAGTGTTAATGGTGATTTCATAAACTTGCGTTCAGGAAAAACAGTTAAGCGAGGTGCGGTTACACTTCAAGATATTCCGTTTGAGGGTAATAATATTATCACTGAATTCTCAGCAGGAGTTGAGGGCAATGACACTGTAATAAAAGCGACATCTAATTGGAAAGCTCCATTTAGCATAATGCCAACTCCATATCCAACTGACCCAAATCAAACTAAAGGATATTCGTTTGATTCAAACAGTGTAACAATCTTATTAGATTATACAACAACAATGGCAAAAGACAAAATTGCGACTGACATGTCATCAAGTCCAATTTTCTCTGGAATTACGATGGAACGTGTTCGTAATGAAAGCCGAAATATATATCAATATAAGTTAACTTTGCCGTTGAGAAGAGCAGGTAGATACTATGGTGCTCATGCTTATTATG
>DAMDCT010000003.1:0-7159 GCA_032091455.1 Oscillospiraceae bacterium
AAAAAATGAGATTGCTGCTTGTCAAGCACTTCTTTCTAAATATGCTAGACCTTTAAAAACTGGTGATGTTAAAGACGTTGATGCAACGTGTGCTGCAGGAATGAAAGCTCTTAGGGCTGCTGGATATGACAAAATAATTTCCGAAATGCAATCTCAAGTTGATGCTTTTATAGCTGCTAAATAAAAATGCCACTTTTAAGAAATATAATATAAATCTTAATATTAATCACCTAAAATGTTATAAATGTGAGGAAACCACATTTGACTTTTTAGGTGATTAATAATTTTACAAATAAATTGGAATTTATAGTAGACAAACTTACAAAAATATGTTATTGTATGTTTAATGTATTATTATACCATTAGGAATACAAATTACAATTGTATCATTAAATTTCATCACACAATAACCAATTATCTCTTAACACTGCTTATTTTTTTATAAAATATGATTACCTATGCGGATTTAGTATGTAATTTAACCCATTAATTTGGATTAAACAATAAATTTTTAGGAGGATTTAGTTATGAAAGGTAAAATGAAAATCTTATCATTGTTATTAGCAATTGCAATGGTATCTTCTATGTTCGTTGCTTGTAAAGGTGAAGAACAAGAGGTGGAACCACAGTCTACAGATGCTAATAGCTCGCAACCAGAAGTAAAAAAAGAACCTGTTAAATTATCTTGGTATTGTTTTGGTGAAGCACCAAAGAAACCTGATGCAGTAATTAAAGCATTAAATGAACAATCTTTAAAAGACATTCAAACAGAAATCGATTTTAAATTTTCTCCAGATGGAGACAAAGTAAAGACAATGGTAGCAACTGGTGGAGATTTTGATATGGTTTTCACATGCGCATGGTACAATAACTATATCGTTGCTGCTCAAACAAACACACTAGCTGACATAACAGAAAAAGTAAAAACAGTTACTCCTGACTTATACAAATATATCCCTGAAGTTGTATGGGAAGGTGCAAAAGTAAATGGTAAGGTCTACGCAGTTCCAGTATACAAAGATTCAGCTGCAACTCAATTCTGGACTGCAAATAAAGAATACGTTATTGATGGTGCAAAAGCAGAAGCAGAATTTAAAGCTACTGGTGCTGATCTAAACACTTTAACTCCTTTATTGAAAAAAGTTAAAGAATATAATGATGCTGGTACTAAATATCCACACGATTTAACAGCACCTTATAATATGGATCAAGCTGGACTAAATGGTGCAGAAACTGGTTGGGATGATGTTGGCTTAGGTCTGTTCGTTGGTGTAAAACTTGACAGTGGAAACACTAAAGTAATACCAATGTTTGAAGAGGCTGATTATATTAGTAGATTAACAACAATTAAATCATGGTATGATGCTGGTTATATTAACAAAGATGTATTAACACGTGATAAAGCATTTGAGTTCCAAGTAGTAGGAACAGGCCAAGGATTTGAAGGTGCCGAAGCAATTTGGGGCGCTGGTAAAGATTACACCGTTGTAATTAATAAGAAATTTGGTCCTATTTATACAACAGGTGGTATTCAAGGATCAATGAATGGTATTAGCCCTAACTCAAAAAATATTGACAGATCTCTTGAATATATGCAATATGCTAATACTAATAAAGTATACAGAAACATGTTAGCTTACGGTATACAAGATGTAAACTGGAAATTAAATGACAAGGGACAATCTGAAAGAATTAATGAAGATTGGACTCCATCTGCATTTTCACAAGCTTCTTTCTTTGAGTTATATCCAACAGCTCCTGCAAATCCTGATATGTGGACTAACCTAAAGGCTGCTAATGATAGTGCTGAATCTTCACCACTAGTTGGTTTTGTTGCAAACACAGAAAAAATCAAAAATGATATTGCTGCATGTTCAGCACTTCTTAACAAGTATGTTAGACCATTAAAAACTGGTGATGTTAAAGATGTTAAAGCTACTTGTGCTGCAGGAATGAAAGCCCTAAGAGCTGCCGGTTTGGATAAAATAATCGCTGAATTACAAACTCAAGTAGACGCTTTTATAGCAGCTAAATAGTAATTAATAATTACATAAAAAGAAGACCAAATTTGGTCTTCTTTTTTGTTGTCCATATGTGTTCTTGATATAGAGTCTAATGCATTAATAAATTCATGTCCTGTTAGTTAATATATTTTTGTTAACAATTTCTATAAAATACTTATGCACGGATATATCATCAGTTAGTTCTGGATGAAACGCAGTCACCAATTGATTTTCCTGTCTTGCTGCCACAATATGTCCATCAACTGTTGCTAATACTTCTGTGTTATCCCACACTTTCTCAATGTATGGTGCACGAATAAACACCATTGGGATATTGCCAATTCCTTCAAACTTGGCATTCGCTTTGAAACTACCTAACTGTCTACCGTATGCGTTGCGTTTTGCTGTTAGTGACATACTTGAAAAATATTTTTTATCATCATTTGATATTTCTTTTGCTAATAATATCAATCCTGCACACGTTCCAAACACAGGAAGACCAGAGTTTATAAGAGCATCGAGTGGATTAAATAAATCTAAATCTTTTAATAATTTTCCAATTACAGTGCTTTCTCCACCTGGAATAATTAAGCCATCAAAAGGCAATTCCAAGTCTCTTTTTTGTCTAATTTGAAAATGCTCAACGCCAAATACTTCAAGCATTTGCTCATGTTCGACAAAAGCACCTTGAACCGAAAGAATACCAATTCTCATAGCCTATTTGCCTCTCTCTGCCATTAGTAATTCTATCTCTTGCTCATTAATTCCAACCATTGCTTCACCCAAATTTTCAGATAATCTCGCTAGCAATTGTGCATCATTGAAATTTGTTACTGCTTGCACAATTGCAGTTGCACGTTTTTGAGGATTTCCAGATTTAAAAATACCAGAACCTACAAATACACCTTCAGCTCCCAACTGCATCATTAGTGCCGCATCAGCAGGAGTAGCAATCCCCCCAGCTGCAAAGTTTACAACTGGTAGCTTTCCTTTTTCATGAACAAACTTAACAAGTTCAAATGATACCATCAATTCTTTTGCAACTTGATATAATTCATCTTGTCTTATGGATTGAATACGGCGTATTTCACTTGTCATCATTCGCATATGTCGTACTGCTTGTATAATATCACCTGTACCAGGCTCACCTTTCGTACGAATCATTGAAGCACCCTCGTTAATTCGTCTTAGTGCCTCGCCTAAATCTTTTGCTCCACATACAAAAGGAACACTAAATTGTGTTTTGTCTATATGATATTTATCATCTGCGGGTGAAAGCACTTCACTTTCATCAATGTAATCAATTTCAATTGCTTGTAAAATCTGAGCCTCTGCAAAGTGCCCAATGCGTGCCTTAGCCATTACTGGAATAGAAACTGCACTTTGAATCTCTTTAATCATGCCAGGGTCACTCATTCTAGATACTCCACCAACTGCACGAATATCTGCTGGAATACGCTCTAATGCCATAACTGCACAAGCTCCTGCCGCCTCGGCTATTTTTGCCTGTTCTGATGTAGTAACATCCATGATTACTCCACCCTTTAACATTTGAGCTAATTCCCTATTTAAATCATATCTATTGTTTTCCATGCTTTAACCTCCTAAATATATATATTGACTTTTTCTTTATTGTTACTTATTATTATAGTATAATCTGATATTAAATGAATATCCAGTTTTTAATAATTTCATATAGTCAGATGTAGGAGGAATTATGATAACTTTTATAATTGACATTAACTCAAAGACACCAATGTATGAACAGCTTTATAGATTTATACGTGCAGAAATTGAGAAAGGCAAGCTACTATCTGATGAAAAAATGCCATCAAAAAGAATGCTTGCTACCCATTTAAAAATTAGCACTATTACTGTAGAAAATGCTTATGCTCAATTAGTAGCTGAGGGGTACTTAAAGTCAGTTCCTAAAAGCGGATATTTTGTAGAACCTTATGAGCACAATTTACTTCATAAACAAAGTAATATATTTAATAACGAAAATATTTTATTTAATGCCCCATCCCATAATAAAATATATGAGTATGATTTTAAAACAAATGTTGTTGATACTAATTTATTTCCATTTTCCACATGGGCAAAGCTTGCAAGAGAAGTGTTATCTGAAAGCAGTAATGAACTACTAAATGTCACTCATCCGCAAGGTTGCTATGAACTACGCAAAGAAATTGCTGATTATTTATATAACTTTCGAGGAATAAAAGCTAATACAGAACAAATAGTGGTAGGTGCTGGTTCTGAATATCTTATCGGATTGATTATCCAGTTGCTTGGGAGAAAGAGCATTTATGCTGTTGAAAACCCTGGTTATAGTAAAATAAATAAAATATTTGAAAGTAATGACGTAGTTACTGTTCCTGTTTCTCTTGATGAACAAGGATTAAGTGTAACAAAACTCGCAAAAACAAATGCAAATGTAGTACATGTTACTCCTTCTCATCAATTTCCTTTAGGTATTATTATGCCCGTTAAACGTCGAATCTCTCTATTAAGTTGGGCAAATGAAAGTAGCAATAGGTATATTTTAGAGGATGATTATGATAGTGAATTTAGATTTGCAGGACATCCAATTCCCGCTTTACAGGGGATTGACTGTAATGGTAAAGTTATATATATCAACTCTTTTACCAAAAGTCTTGCACCTTCATTAAGAATTAGTTATATGGTTTTGCCACCCCAGTTATTGAAAATATACCAGCAAAAATTCATGTTCAACTCGTGTACTGTACCAAACTTTGAACAATATACTCTAAACAAATTCATGAACAAAGGCTATTTTGAAAGGCATTTGAGCCGCATGCGTAATGCATATAAGCAACGACGAGATTTATTTATTAAAGCAATAACTAGCAGTAAATTAGATAAATACGTTGATATTATTGGTCAAGATGCAGGTCTGCATCTTTTATTGCATATAAAAAACGGCTTGGATGAGGCACAACTTGTTGCCAAAGCCAAAGCCGTAGGTGTTAGAGTTTATGGGTTATCAGAATATTATAACTTTCCTGCTCAACATTATCATAAAAGCACATTGGTTATAGGTTATTCTGGATTTCAACAAACGCAAATAAATGTGGCAGTAGAAAGGCTAGAAAAAGCATGGATGGAATGAAATATTACTTAGAAAGAAAGCAATATGTACCTTGATTGAAGGCTTGTGAACAATCTATTTAACTTTTTTCTTTTTTAAAGCATTAACTATTATTGCAATTGGGAATAAAATAATCATTGCTACTAGTGGCACAATTGCTATAATAATAGTTGATACAATTGCAATTCCCATTGCTGGAAAGCAAAGTAGAAAAGATAATAACACAGCTAATAAAACGAGAAGTCCTGAGCCGATTGCAATTATAAATTTAAGTGGTTTGTTTTTAATATCTTTAAAATAAATTGCCTCTTTTTTCATTATACTAACCCCTTTATTACAACAGATTTATTCATTAGAATTTATTTTCCCATTCTTGTTTTAGTATAGAATACATATGAACATCGACTAGTCCTCCCCTGTTGTTTTTAAAGGATTGCCTTAATATGCCTTCACTTACCATTCCGCTCTTTTGCATAACCTTACCAGAAGCGGGATTATCGACGTCATGTATTGCTTGTATTCTATTAAAATTGCATTCCTCAAAACTAAATTTTATTAAAGCACGCAAAGCCTCAGTCATTAAACCTTTACCCCAAAAATCTTTACTCATGCAATACCCAGCTTCACATAATAATTTATCCTCATTAACACCCATTAAAGCAATAGAGCCGATTACTTCGTCGAAATCCTTTGTAACAATTGCCCAATGATAATAGTTATCATTCTTATAACCACTAACCCAATTCGTTATAACCTCTTTTGTGACTTCGATGTTTCCATGTGGTTGCCATGTTAAATATCTAGTTACTTCAGAATCATTGGCCCAATTATTAAGCATATCTTCAGCGTCAGATAGCTCAAATCTTCGTAAAATTAGTCTTGTTGTTTCAATTGTTATTGTACCTTTATGTGTTAGCATGGATATTCCCCCGTTTATTTCTTATTATATTAATATTTTTCCAAAATTGCAATACTAAAGTTAACTATAAGATAAATTTAAATAATTTATAAATATTTGAACCAAACCAACATTTTTGACGACTAAATAAGTGAAAGCATGCTTTTGATAGGGGTGATGTAAGTGGTTTTTTAGAAAATGGCTGTGCAAATGATTTTGAGAAGTTGTTAACAAAGGCTCGCAACGGTAATAACTTAGCCTTTGAAAAACTCATGGATTATTATTTGAAAATCATTTACAACTACATCTTAGTTCATGTAAACTCAGAAGATACAAATGATATTCTTCAAGAAACTATGCTTAGTGTTTGGCAAAGTCTTAATAACTTCGAGAATAATTCAAGCTTTAAAACTTGGGTTATTGGAATTACAAGGCGAAAAATTGCTGACTATTATCGTAAATTTTATAAAAGTAAAAATAATGTTGATATTTGTGATTACAGTGACGATTTGTATTCTGAAAATCACATTGATAAATTAACCGACAAAATAGTAGTCCAAAATGCTGTTGACACCCTTAGTAAAATTGAAAAAGAGATAGTTTATTTAGTTTTTAATGCACAGCTTACCTATAAACAAATTGAGCAAATAACAGGTATTCCAAATGGCACTATTAAAAGCAAAATGTCATTAATAAAGAGCAAACTTAAAAAGCAACTTGAGCAAGGAGGGTAAATATGATTGAGAATTGTGAATTAGATAGACATATGCTGGTTGCATATGTAAACCGTAGTTTATCAAAAAGCGAAATAAGTCAAGTCATTTTGCACCTTTCAAAATGTGAAAGCTGTCGCAAAGAAATTGCTCAAATAATCGCAATTAGCAAGCAAATGCAACTTCAAATGGTCGAGGTTCCAGCAGATACAAAAATATCAGCTTTTGAAAAGATACCACAAAAGGAAAGAAATCTTGATGATATTATAAAATCAAACTCCATATTCATGCCATTTGAAATATTAAGCTACGCTTTATCACCAGTTAGAAAAACATTAAAACTTGCAACGCAAGTAATATAAGGAGGAAATTGTTATGGAAGATATCCCAGTAAAACAAGTCGGCGAATTATTAGATGAAGTGACAAGTAAAC
>DAMDCT010000003.1:7169-13235 GCA_032091455.1 Oscillospiraceae bacterium
GGAAAAAGCATGGGTCAATCAGTAGGAAACCTATATAAAGAACTTATTGAATCTGGCATTCCAAAAGAGGAAGCCTTAAAAATGGCTAGACAATATATGTTAACCATTAGAGATATAGGGGAAAGTTTTAGTAATAATTGTTCACAAGATAAGAATTAACAAAATGAGGTGGCATAATTGATTACGGCGTTACATTATATTAAATTCATAATTAAATTATTGTTGTTTATCATTTTGCTACCACTGATTATTTTATGGATTATTACTAGATTTTATATATACAAATTATCACTTAGAATTAATTTAGTCAAATCTGGCATGCCTAAAAATGATGCGAAAAGCTTAACAAGAGATGTAAGGTTATTGGATTATGTTAAATAAGATTTAGCTTAATTATTAAGTACCCTGTAATATAGCGTTATAACAAACGTTACATTGCAGGGGATTTTTATTATATATCTGATATTTGCAATACATATTAAAATATTATATAATGAAGATAAATAAATTATTTACTTTGCATTTAATTAAACATATTACACATAAACATGAGGAGACACAAATGAAAAAACTAAACATTCTATTACTTCATGCTGATCAGCACAGATGCGATTGTATCGGATGTTATGGAAACGTTGATGTTAAGACCCCAAATATTGATTCTTTAGCAAAGGGTGGAGTGAAATACAACGAGCATTATACCGTTTATCCTGTATGCACTCCCTCACGCTATTCAATGATTTCAGGACAATACACACATCAACACTGTGCTTGGACTAATGAATCAACACTTCCAAACGGATTTCCTACTTTTCCAAAGGTACTAAAAGAACACGGCTATCATACATCGGCCGTTGGAAAAATGCATTATACGCCTACATATCTTGATGTTGGTTTTGAAAAAATGGTGCTTTCTGAGCAAAATGGTGCAGGAAGATTTGAGGATGATTATCATGATTATCTCATGCAAAACGGATTGATTGATGCAATTGATCTAACTGACCAAGTTGACAAATATAGACAAAGTGCAAGTAAAAAGTATTATGACCATTTTGGTGCATTTGAATCTGATTTACCAGTGGAACACCATTCTACAAGTTGGATTACTCGACAAGCACTTGATGACATTAATCAGTGGGACTCAAATGGTGGTAATATGCTTATGGTAGGCTATATTAAACCACATCACCCATTTGACCCACCTGCCCCATACAGTGAGATGTATGATCCTAATAGTCTAACAATCCTTGATGGATATACAAGTGAAGTATCACAAGTAGATTATGATCAAAGTCATGGCTTTTTTGATCACCGAACACTTTCACAAGACAAGCTAAGAACGATTATGGCGAAATACTATGGAACAATAACGCAAATAGATGATAACATTGGTGAGATAATATCTCTCTTAAAGAAAAAAGGAATTTATGAAGATACATTGATTATCTACACAAGTGATCATGGCGAATATCTTGGTTATCACCATATGCTTTTAAAAGGAAATTACCTTTATGATCCTCTTGCAAAAATACCATTAATAATTAAATATCCAAACTCAATGAACAAGTGTGGAATTAATGAATCACTATGTGAAAATATCGATTTATCTTCAACAATTCTATCTTGCTGTAATATTGACAAACCCGATTGCATGTGTGGAATTGATTTAAGCAATCTTGAAAATGGCAGAGAATATGCTTTTTCAGAAGGTCAATATGGAACTGATAAAAATCCTTTATTTGGATATATGATAAGAACTAAGAATTACAAACTAATTGTTTCAGGTTCTTTGGATAATTGTATGTTTTTTGATCTTAATAAAGATAAAAATGAAATACATAATGAGATAAATAATCCTAAATATGCCGATATAATAAGAAAACACAAAGATATGCTTATCGATAAAATGGTTTTCTCAGTAGGAAGTAAAAATCATTGTGATGAAACTGCTCCACAGATGCATATTCAATCCGAGCTTAATTGTAAATCTGACAAGCTAAAAAGTTTTATAGAGCAAACAATTAAACCATCCTAATCACTTATAAAGATAGTAGCACCCTAAAAGGTACTACTATCTTTTTTCACTATTTGTATTGTGAATTTCAGTAAAGTTTGCTAAAATATAATTACCAATATTTTATAAATAAAAGCAATGTGAAAAGGTGATTAATATGAATATTCCAACAATTATTCAAGCTGAGCAATATTTATTAGATGCCGAGAAATCAAATCCTGGTCCTTGGATAGCTCACAACAAAATAGCAGGAGTTTGTGCAAAAATAATTGCTGAAAAGTGTCCAGATTTAAATTGTGATACAGCTTATGTTCTTGGACTACTCCACGATATCGGTCGACGTTTTGGAGTTTCAGACATGCGACACATTATAGACGGCTATACCTTTATGAGTGAGATGGGATTTGATATTAACGCAAGAATTAGTATAACTCACTCATTTCCGTATAAAAACATATATGCATATAGTGGCGAAAATGATTGCACAAAAGACGAGAATGATTTTATAAAAGCATTTCTTGATAAAACAGAATATGACGATTATGACAGACTAATTCAACTTTGTGATGCTCTTTCTTACCCTACTGGTGCAACCTATATAGAAAAACGACTTGTTGATGTGGCAATTCGCAGAGGAATTAATGAATTAACAGTATGTAAATGGAAAGATTTTTTAAATCTAAAAGAGTATTTTGATAATAAAACTGGATCTGATATTTATGAATTGATTGGAGTGAAATAACTTGAGTTTACAAGTAAACTTTTATAGTATAAACAACGTAGCTGATGAATTTATTAAGTTTGCTGTCATTATGGCAAAGTATAATAATAAATGGGTTTATTGCAGACATAAAGAAAGAGATACATATGAAATTCCAGGAGGGCGCAGGGAAAAAGGCGAGAAAATAATTGACACAGCTTTTAGAGAACTTTATGAAGAAACAGGCGCAATTGATTTTTCACTAAATGAAGTTTGCGTTTATTCTGTTACTATTGATGATACCACTTCTTATGGTATGCTTTATTTTGCAGATATTAAAATACTTGGCAAGCTACCAGAAGATATGGAGATGGCAGAAATAATCTTCTGTGATACTATACCCGAAAGATTAACATATCCAAATATTCAACCTATATTGTTTGAGAAAGTGAGAAATACATTTTATGACTGACATACCACAATATAAAAACTGGACTAAAATTGAGCCTCTTAACAAAGGTTGGTCTAGTGATAAAAAATATTACATAGAAACTAAAGATGGCGAAAAGTTGTTGCTTAGAGTGTCTGATATTTCAGAATACGACAAGAAAAAAGCTGAATATGAAGCAATAAAAAAGCTCGATAATTTTGATATTCTTATGTCACGCCCACTTGATTTTGGTGCTTTTAATAGTAGTAAAAATGTTTATATGTTGCTAACATGGATTGATGGAGAAGATGCAGAAAGTGTATTGCCAACTTTAAATAAGAAAGAACAATATCAACTTGGAATTAAAGCAGGTGAGTTCATGAGAAAAATTCACTCCATCCCTGCCCCAAAAAATCAGATGCCGTGGGCAAAACGCTTTAATGCAAAGATTGACAATAAAATATCTGTATATAAAAAGTGTGGCATAAAAATACCAAACGATAATGCAATTATTAATTATTTAAATCAAAATAGATTTCTTTTAAACGATAGACCACAGTCCTTTCAACATGGTGATTATCACGCAGGAAATATGATTATTACACCAAACGGTGAACTTGGCATTATTGACTTTAATAGGTTCGATTATGGTGACCCATGGGAAGAATTTAACCGAATTGTTTGGTGTTCGTCTGTCAGTAATCATTTTGCAACAGGGCGAATTAATGGGTATTTCGACGGTGATGTTCCTAATGAATTTTTCCGACTTATGGCGTTATACATAGCAAGCAACCAACTTTCTTCCGTTTATTGGGCAATACAGTTTGGACAAGATGAAATTGATACTATGCTTAAACAAGCAAGTGATATGATTGATTATTACGATGGCATGACAAATGTTGTGCCCAAATGGTACATTGGGGGTAAGATAGATGCTTGATGCACATATACATATTGAAAAAGGCGATTATACCTTAGATTGGATTGAGGAATTTGTAGATGTAGCCATTCAAAGAGGTCTTAATGAGATATACTTGCTTGAGCATTGTTATCGTTTTAGTGAGTTTGTCCCCATGTATGACAGTGTATGCAAGTATAGTGAATATATAAATAAATGGTTTTCTCGCAAGAGTGGAGTGCTTAATTTAAACGATTACTTAACACTTATCAACAAAGTAAGGCAAAAACACTTTCCTATAAAAATAAAAATGGGACTTGAAATATGTTATTTTAAAGAACATGAAGAGTTTATTAATAACCTAACAAAAGATTGTGGTTTTGACTTTCTCACAGGCTCTGTTCATTTTATAGATGACTTTGCTTTTGACCATAAGGCTGAACATTGGCAAGGCGTTGATGTTGATAAGGCATATCGCAGATATTTTGAAACAAGTGAAGATTTAATAAAAAGCGGTTTGTTTACGGGAATAGCCCACCCAGACTGCATTAAGCTATTTGGACACAAATCAACATTCAAACTAACCGATACATATAAATCCCTTGCCAAACTCCTTGTAAAGCAAGATATGTATGCCGAGCAAAGTGGCGGAATATTCAGACGTAACACTTGTGGAGCAGAGCTTGGTATGAATAAAGAAATGCTTGAGATTTTCAAAAAAGAAGGTGTGAAAATCCTCACAGCTTCCGATGCTCACTGCCCAGAAGATGTGGGCGTTAATATAAAAGAGCTTGAAACAATTTTAAATGGGGTGTAGTCTTGAAATCTTTGGAGGGTCATATTATGACTAATATATATTTTATATACAATGTTAATTATAATTTACCTGAACTTAATCCATTTTCACAGAATGGATTATACGATGATAATTGGGTTGCACTCAAGATTGTTGATACTGATAACTTTCAAATGATGACAGGAAAATCTATTGTTTTTAATTTTACCATTAGCAAACAATGCGATGGGTGGCAATATAGAGTAATGGACTACATAAATTATCAATGCCTATATAAAAGAAATATTATTGTTATCTGTACAAAAGAAGAGTATGATGAAGCAACCCGCAAATATGAAGGACATAGCATTTATGACACAGCTTTGCGAGATTATGAGCCTAGAGTATTAGTACATAGCACAACAAAAGAAGCTTTTGAATTAATCAAAAAAGATGGTTACCTAAAGTCTTGGAATGTTTTAAAAAGCCAAAATGCTTCTTTTGAAGATAACCCTATCGGCGCTCTTCTTGGAGATCCTGCTGACTTTAGTGATTATGTAATGCTTGGTAGTGGAACAGCACCAGAAATTGTAGTATCATCAAAGCAAAAAGGCTTTATCTGTATGGATATAGATGTGGAATATATGGCTGGTGCAAGAATGTATTTTGATGTTTCAACACTAGCTGAAAATGGACTTTTAATGCGTGATGGAGCACATTATAAAGTTAAAGATAAATTACCCTTAAAAATGGTAAGCTTTTGTGCAACGCTTGATAATGTAGATATGCAAAATATTTCCATTACGCCTAAAAACTTTGCTGAAATAGCTGATAAAACTTTTATAAATCATGTACAACAGTATATATAAGTATTATTTTATTAACAGTGAAAATGGGGGGTCATATTATGTCAATGATAATCAGAAAAGCAATTCATTCTGATATACATATCGTAGCAAACCTTGCCCTAAAGTTATGGTGCGATAACACTGCAGAAAAATTAGAAAATCAATTTAATGAACTCGTAAATAATAATCAAGCTGCTATTTACTTGGCTTTGAAAGATAATGAATATATTGGTTTTGCACAATGCAGTATAAGAAATGATTATGTAGAAGGTACTAAAAGCAGTCCAGTTGGTTATTTAGAGGGAATTTTTGTTTTACCTAAATACAGAAAACAAGGCGTTGCAAAGCAACTTATTGAAATTTGTGAGAATTGGTCAAGTGAGCATGGCTGTCAACAATTT
>DAMDCT010000003.1:13245-16825 GCA_032091455.1 Oscillospiraceae bacterium
AGCGACTGTGAATTAACAAATACTGATAGCTTATGTTTTCATTTAAATAGTGGGTTTATTGAAACTAACCGAATTATTTGCTTTGTTAAGAATATCGGATAAATAGCCATTAAATAACACAATAAATAAACTAAGACCATCTGATTATTTCAGATGGTCTTGTTTGACTAGATTAATTAAATTCACATATCTTTTTGTCATATAATAACTTTATAAATAATCCGCCTTGTACTGTTCTATTCTGAAAACCAATAATTTTTGCATTGAGTGTATCATACCAATCTGTCATTGGGACTCTTGATTCCGACTCATTATATGCAGACCATAGTGGTTCAATCATTTTAATAAAATCACCTTTGTTATCACTTAATGTCGCGCACCATACTAGCCAATCAGACTTAGTATAATCCGCCCTGTTATCAAGAGGCATACCATATTTATTAATGCGTTTATTAATATAAGACTGGTACTCACTTTTTATTTCATCTTGTGGGTATATTTCAGTTGAAAACAATTTGTCCCAAACTATATTATATTTCATACTAAAAGTGTCTGGTCTATCAAAAGCAAGTTTATAAGTTCCATCATTATTAGCAGCCAGTTCAATCCACTTTTTGCCCATGCGTTTTGCAATAGCCATGTACTTTTCAGCATCATCAATATTATCCATCATTTTGCAAAGAATAGAAAAACTAACTATGCCCATAGTTGCTTTTATTGATAAATTACAGTTATGTGCAAGATGTCCCGCAAAGTCATCTGTGCAAAGCTGATTTTCTGGATCTACGCCATGTTCCACTAGATAATCTGTCCATTTTTTAAGCAAGTCCCAATTTTCTTTTGCAAAACTAATATCATTTTGTACTATTGCAACTGATGCTGTGGCTACAAGCATATTCCCACATTCTTCAACTGGCATTTGATGTTCAGGGTCAATTCCTTGGCTATATACTTGCCCATTTAATATTGGATATGTTCCAGCGTCATGTGGTGCAAAATCAAAACACCATACATTGCCATTTGCATATTTAAATATAGGTCTTAGCATACCTTTTACAAGCTCAGGATTATATAGTAAAAACAATGGTATTGATGGGTAAGTTACATCAACCGTTGCCGCACAACCGTTACTAAAACATTCTTTAGATACAAATAGGATTTCACCATTTGTATCAACACAAATTTTATGTGCAGCAATTGCTTGTCTATAAGCTAGATTAAGTAAGTCGGCATACTTTTCTGATCCCGATTCAACAGCATCATTATAAAGATTTTGAGAAAACTCTTCACACCGTAAAAATAAATTATCATAATCATTAAATGATTTTACAACTACGTCTTCAATACTATCCCCATTCTTTTTCCAGTAAGCGTCTATATGTTCTCCAAAGTATTCTAAAGCTTTTATATCATCATATGCAAACACAAATAATGCAGAATTTTCAGATGATGTATTAATATTCGCACTTACTTCAATGTCATTTGATTTATTTCCATTAGCATTATCGTAACTTATATTTGAGATTTTACTAGTTTTTGCGTTTGTTGCAACATATAGATAACCCCAGTTAATTCTAAGATCATCGCCACACTGCGAGAGAACATTTTGTGTAGTGCTTCCCACTTTAGCACACTGTATATTATTAATATTAACTTGTGAAAAAATAGTGCTATATTCAGCTTTTGAATCTAGACATAGTTCGTCATCAACTATGATTTTAATTAATATATCATGTTGCATATTATCTATTGATTTTGCAATAACCTTTAAGTATGAAACAGGTCTTGAGGCAATGTATAAATTATCTAATAATAATGGTGATGTAAAAATAAGATCAAGCGTGATTTCATCACAAATGAATGTATACTTTGTTGATAAAGCATTAATGTCTACTGAAGCTTGTTTCATTTTTATTGCATTATCATCTACACCCATAAAACAATAGGTTTTTTCATTTATTATTGCGTATCCTGTAAGTTTATGTGGTTTACCTGTCCAATGCTTCGTATCGGTTTCATTTAGCTTATCTCCCATTGACCAAACACTAAAATACGGATCTATGGTTATAAGCGGCGTTGCTGGTGCTCTTAATTTCATAAAAATTCTCCTTCTATTGACTTTATAATAATTATACTATATTATACTTAATAAGTATTATAAATACACTTTATTATCATTTTGGTGAGTAATATTATCATTATTAAGATAGTTTTAAGGAAGTTAATTATGAAAGAAGAAATAATTTATATAAACACGTCAAATCGAAGTAATATTCTTAATATTGAAATGGCTGGAACGACTTTTCCAGACTCATCTTATACAATAAGGAGAACAAACTCTGATATATACGTATTTGAATATGTTCTTGACGGATGTGGTTTTATTGAGTGTAACAATCATATTCATAAAGTTAATCCAGGCGATTTTTACTTATTACAAAAAGGTAGTACATACATTTATTATTCAGATAAAACTACTCCTTATACCAAATTATGGTTTAATGCATCTGGATTACTTATTGATAGTTTACTCGATATATATAATTTGAATGACGATGTAATTGTTCAAAATGTAAATGTACATTGCATATTCGATGAATTTCACAATATATTAAAAACAAATCAAACGTCTACTGCAATGGAAAAAGCGAGTGCTATAAAAATACATGAGCTAATAAGCATTGTATTTTATTCCATAAACCCACAAAAGATAACCGAAAAAAATGAGACTGCAAAACGTATAAAAAAATCACTAGATAACAGTATATATGATAATATATCTTTAGATAAACTTTCTAAAAAGCTCTTTATTAGTAAAGTTCAGATTATTCGCATATTTAAAAAGGAATACGGCCAAACACCTTATGCATACATCCTAAACAAAAAAATAGAAGTAGCTAAAAAATTATTGATGAATACTAATATGCTAATAAAAGAAATATCAAATAAACTTTGCTTTGCTGATGAACATTATTTTTCAAATATTTTCAAAAAAACAACCGGTTTATCTCCTAGTGATTATAAGAAAATAAATCATTAATAACAAATTATTATTTCCCTCATATAATCGAAAAGGTTCTAACCAAATGATTACTCATTTGATTAGACCCTTTACGTTATTCATAAGATTTTTATAATATTAAACTGGTTTAATTTCACCTATATATTCTTCTACTTCACTTTTAATTACTGTAACTCGAGGACCATAGATAACTTGTATTCCATCACCTTTTTTGATGACACCAGAAGCTCCACTTTGTTTTAACAAGCTGTCAGCTACTTTTTCTGATTCAAAAACAGTTACTCTAAGTCTAGTTGCACAGCAGTCAAGGTTTTTAATGTTATCTACGCCACCAAGTCCCTCAACTATTAATTGTGAAATATTTCCACGTTCTTTTACTTCATTAAGATCTTTACGAGTATATAGTTTGCTTTCTACTTCATCATCTTCTTTACCAGGAGTAATGAAGTTAAATTTCTTGATTAAGAACTTAAACATGAAGAAGTAAATTACAAAGTACGCAATACCAACTGGAATTGCAACTAACCAGTTTGTCTTATCATTACCTTGAAGAATACC
>DAMDCT010000003.1:16851-18377 GCA_032091455.1 Oscillospiraceae bacterium
AGAAGTCAATAAATCCACCAGAGAATGTCATACCAATTGTAACATGTAGTAAATGCATAAGCATAAATGACAAACCAGCAAATACACAGTGAACAGCATAAAGAGCTGGAGCTACAAATAAGAATGTAAATTCTATCGGTTCAGTTATACCAGTTAAGAATGATGTTAATGCTGCTGAAATAAGAAGTCCACCAACAATCTTTCTCTTATTTGTTTTTGCTGACATATACATAGCAAGAGCAGCACCAGGTAAACCAAACATCATAATTGGGAATTTACCTGTCATGAAACGAGCCGCGTCTACGCTAAATGCAGTAGTGTTAGGGGATGCAAGTTGTGCAAAGAAAATGTTTTGAGCACCAAAAACAGTAGTTCCATCTATCATCATTGTGCCGCCAACACCAGTTTGCCAGAAAGGAAGATAGAATACATGGTGTAGACCAAATGGAATTAATGCTCTTTCGATAATACCATATATAAACGTACCTGCGTATCCTGCATTAACAACAAGTCCGCCTAATGCATAAATACCGTTTTGTATTATAGGCCATACAAAATACATTAGCACACCAACTATAATGTAAACAAGTGTGGAAATAATTGGAACGAAGCGAGTTCCACCAAAGAATGAAATAACAGTTGGTAGTTTGATTTTGTAGAATCTGTTATGAAGTGCAGCAACTCCAAGACCTACTATGATACCACCAAATACACCCATTTGCATTGACATTATACCACTTGTTGATGCAATACTACCTTGAACAACGTCTGGAGATATTGATCCATCAGCAAGGATTTTGCCACTAAGTGATAGCATATTTGATATTGTTGCGTGCATTACTAAGTAAGCAATAGCTGCTGAAAGGGTAGCTACCTCTTTTTCTTTTTCAGCCATGCCGAGTGCTACACCCATTGCAAATATAATTGGTAAATTTCCAAAAATAACACTACCAGTAGAACTCATAATGGAAAGGATTGCATGTAAAACAGTTCCTTGTCCTAAAAATGAGCCAAGGTTATATGCTTCAATTGTTGCTGGGTTAGTGAATGATGCACCTATTCCAAGTAATAATCCCGCTATTGGCAATAGTGCAATCGGAAACATAAAGGATCTGCCTACTCTTTGTAACACGCCAAAGGTTCCATTCTTTTTCTTCATTAAAATTCCCTCACTTTCATTTTTTGTAGGTAAACACCGCTGATTTACCCTGTTGTACTTCTCCAATAAAATGATTTGTCTCTTTTAAAACATCACTGTTAGTGATGATTATTGGTGTATATATTTCATATCCCTTGCTTTTAATAAATTCTAAATCAGCTATTGCTAACTTATCCCCTACTTTAACCTTATCGTCTACTTTAACTAAGCTTGTAAAGCCTTCTCCGTTTAATTCAACTGTGTTAATCCCAATATGAACTAAAACATCAAGTCCATCATCAGTTTCAATACAATAAGCATGAAGAGTTTCAGTTACATCAACAATAGTTCCATTAACTGGACTAACTACATCATTAGAAGTTGGTAT
>DAMDCT010000003.1:18387-22893 GCA_032091455.1 Oscillospiraceae bacterium
CAATACCATCTCCAAGCATTTTTTCCGCAAAAACCGGATCAGGAACTTCATCTAACTCAACGGCTGTACCATTTTGGGTTGCAAAAATTTCCGCTACCTTATTTTCCTTTTTCTTTAAAAAACCAAGCACTTTATTATTCCCCTTTATTAAAATTTATTTGCCTTAATCTCTCTATATCCATAGTGATAAATCCAATATCACAATCATCAAGTTCTATTAACATTTGATTTTTTATCAAACTAGCAATTTGATTTGCAGTTTCATAACTTTGTTTCATTGACTTAGTTATTTCTTTATTAAATTCCATTTTCAAATGAAATCCACTTTGGACAGCTCTTACTAAACTATCAAGCGCCATCAAGAAAATTCTTATATCTAACCTATGTTTTAATAAATTATTATCTATACTCGTTGATATTATATTTGAAATTTCATTATAAATACGAACTTGTTCTAAAGAAGTGCTAATTGGTCGTTTTTGGACTGCTGAATTTAAGTGCAACGTAATTAATCCTATTTCAGATTCCCCAGCATCAATTCCAATTCTCTCTTTAATTAGTTCAACTGCATGTTTTGCAATTTCATATTCACTTGCATACAAGATGGAAATTTCATTTTGAAAAGGATTGTCAATATTCAATCCAAAATTAATTCTATCAGCAAGAAAGGCTATATGGTCTAACAGTGGCTTAATCAAATCATTCTTATTTAATCCTAATTTTTCTTGAGCAATATCTGCAATTTCTATTACAACATGTTCTAACTCTTTTTTATCATATTTATAATCGTTTATTTCTTCACCATTGCTCCACAGCTTAAATATTTGATTTTCTTCACCACTATCAGAAACTTTGTCATTTGTTTTTCTATTAAATCCAATACCTTTGGACATAAGAATAACCCGTTCATCAGTTTTACTGTGTTTTGCTAATACAACATTATTATTAATAGCCTTTAATACAAAGTAATCCATCGTACACCTACATAATTTTTTTTAAGATTTTATCCTTAATTTCAGAAATATTTGTTTCTCTCACTTTTTTTCTTATTTTTAAAACTTTATTAGGTGATACCGATAATTCGTCTATGTCCATAGCAAGAAATGTTTGAGTAAGTGATTCATCTGCAGCAAGTTCACCGCATATTCCAACCCAAATACCATTTTTATGAGCATTGTCAGAAATCATTTTAATTAACCTTAATACAGCTTTATGATGCGAATCATATATTTTTTCAAGCTTTAAATTTTGGCGATCAATAGCAAGTGTATATTGAGTTAAATCGTTTGTACCAATACTAAAGAAATCAACTTCTTTTGCTAAATCATCACTAATAATTGCCGCTGCTGGAGTTTCAATCATAATACCAAGTAAGACATTCTTATTGAACTGGATACCTTCTTGTTCAAGCTCAGTTTTAACTATATTCACAATATCTTTTATCATTAATACTTCTGAAACCGAAATAATCATAGGAAACATAATTGCAATATTTCCAAATGCTGAAGCACGATAAATTGCCCTTAATTGTGTTTTAAATATTTCTTGTCTATCTAAGCAAATTCTAATAGCACGATAACCCATAGCTGGATTTTCTTCATGGCACATATTAAAATAATCAACCTGCTTATCCGCACCAATATCTAATGTTCTTATTATTACTCTTTTACCTGACATTATCTCGGCAACAGTTTTATATGCCGCAAATTGTTCTTCTTCTGTTGGATAGTCGTTATTTTCCAAATATAAAAACTCACTTCTAAAAAGCCCAATTCCACCAGCATCATTTTTCAGTACCATACCAACATCAGAAGCATTCCCAATATTAGCGAATATCTCAATTTCCTGACCATCTAAAGTAACATTGTTTAAATCTTTAAGTTCGCTTAATAGTAGCTTATACTGATCATCTTTTTCTTTTTTCTCTTTTAATCGTGAAATGGTTTCTTCATCTGGTTCAATAAATATCTCACCTGTAGCGCCATCAATCATTGACATTTTACCATTATATTTTTCATCTAATTGATTACCTAACCCTATTATTGCGGGAATATTCATAGTACGTGCAATAATTGCAGTATGTGAGTAAGATGAACCTTCCATTGTAACAAAGCCTAATAGTTTTTCTTTATTCATCTGAACAGTTTCGCTTGGAGCTAAATCATTTGCTGCAATAATAACCGGTTCATCATTTACTACAGCCGTTTCATCACAGTCAAGCAGAATTTTAAGCAAGCGTTCTGAAACATCCTTAACATCTGCCGCACGCCCCTTCATGTATTCATCATCCATTTCGCTAAACATATTAGAGAAATTATCAGAGGTTGTTCCAACTGCATATTCCGCATTAACACTTTGCATCTTGATTATATTAGTAATAGAATCCGTGTAGTCTAAATCTTCTAACATCATTTGATGAATTTGAAATATCATTGCATTTGCTTCACCTACTTCAAGAATTGCTTTCTCATATAATTCTTGTAATTGACTTATAGCTTCGGACTTAGCGTTTTCAAATCTTTTAATTTGTGTGTCAGTATCTTGCGTGTGATACCTTTTTATCTCGTGCTGCTTTCTTTGATAAAAGTGTATCTTACCAATTGCAATACCTGAAGACACACCCTTTCCGGTCAAGATTATCATACTTCTACCCCCACATTATAAATTTTCATTACAGAATTGTTGCAATGCAGATATAGCTATTTCTTCATCTTCTCCCTCAATTGTAAAAGTTAGTTCATCATTTTTTTTAGCACCTAAACTCATTATAGCAAATAGTCTTTTGCCATCAACAGTTTTTTCCATCTTTTTAACATTAACAGTTGAATTAAACTCCCCTGCCTTTTTAACTAGCAACCCAGCAGGACGTGCATGAATACCATTTTCATCCTTGATAACATATTTAAACTCTTTCATAATTATATCTCCTAACATTATTTTAAAAACAAAAACAGGCATAAACATACGAGTAGACTAAGCTACTAAATACGTTTATGCCTGATTAAATCAGTGATTTCTCACAGATGTTTCAGTTACACACTATAATTTATTGATTAAATTGTATACTATTAAATATAAAATGTCAACAAATTTTTTAAAATTTATTAACTATTTTTTTAATATACTATTGCATACTGAAATCAACAGAATATTTATTGATAATGTGTAGCATATTATTTATAATTCGCTCAGTTTCATATTGTTTTTTATCTATCTTTGTGACTAAAGTATACTGTATTTATCATAACAACATTAATTGTTTATATACATGATTATTATTTATATGAAATTCAGTTATTAGCAATGATAATTTTTGTTGCTATATTACATATTATATCAGAAAATTTTTACATATATTCAATATAATTTTGAATATTTGTAATTGCAATGTATGTTTAAATGTGCTATAATTCATATTGTTAGGTGGATTTTTATATCTAAGTTATACAAAAATCCGCAATAATCGACATAAGCTTGAAATAATCAAGACTTATATTGTTGCTTTTTGCCGTACAAATAAGCAACTGCATAAAATACATATATCATGTGCGGAGAAATGGTGATTCTATGAAACAGTACACTGCAAACAAAATTAAAAACGTCGCAATTGTTGGTCATGGTGGTTCAGGCAAAACTTCGCTTGCTGAGGCGTTACTTTACTTAACTAATGCAAGTGATAGACTGGGAAACATCGCTGACGGCAATACTGTATGCGACTTTGACGCCGAGGAGATTAAGCGTAAAGCTTCAATTGGCCTAAGTGTTGCTCCATACGAGTATAATGATATAAAAGTAAACCTACTTGACACTCCAGGGTTATTTGATTTTACAACTGGATTATACGAGGGCATAAGAGCAGCAGATAATGTAATTGTAACAGTATCAGGCAAATCTGGGGTTACTGTTGGTACAAAAAAAGCATATAAAGTTGCTAAAAAAAATAATAAACCAAAAATGATTTTTGTTTCTAAAATGGATAGAGAAAGTGCTGATTTTTATAAAGTACTCGAGCAATTAAAATCTGTTTTTGGTCCTACTGTTTTTCCTCTTGTTGTTCCATTTGGTGAAGATAAAAAAATCGAAGGCTATATAAGTCTTATAGATATGAAAGCTTATACATACATTAACGGTAAATCCAATCAAGTTCCTATGCCTCAAAGTGAGCATAGGATTAATGGACTAATTACTGCAATAAGTGAAGCAGTTGCTGAAACCGACGAAGCTTTATTTGAAAAATACTTCTCAGGTGAACAATTTACTCGTGATGAGCTTGTAAACGGTATTCATAATGGCATTAAAAATGGTAGTATAACTCCAGTTTATTGTGGTTCTGCAACTACATTTGAGGGTATTGATCTTTTACTTGGAGGAATTGCTAATTTACTTCCATCAGCTTTTGAAGTTGCAGGAGAAACATCTATAAATGATAAAGGCCAAGTGATATGTGATGAAACAAAACCTACTGTTGCACATATATTCAAAACAGTTGCAGACCCATTCATAGGC
>DAMDCT010000003.1:22903-23404 GCA_032091455.1 Oscillospiraceae bacterium
CCTATGTTAAAGTTGTTCAAGGTAAACTTACTACTGGTAGTGAAGCCATGAATATGACTACAGGACAACCCGAAAAAATCGGAAAACTGATGTATTTGCGCGGTAAAAAACAAGAGGATACAACTACTATTGTAGCAGGTGATATTGGTGCAATTGCAAAACTTGAAGCAAATACTGGCGACACTCTTTGTATTGGTTGTGAGGTAATATTACCAAAATCTACTTTCTCAAAATCATGTTATTCTATGGCAATCATTCCAACAACGAAAGGCGATGAAAGTAAAATCTCTCAAGGCATATCAAGACTTTTAGAAGAAGATGCTTCACTTGATTTTAAAATAAATACTGAAACTCATCAACAAATTATTTCAGGTCTTGGAGAGCAACACCTTGACGTTGTTGTTGCAAAGCTTAAATCAAAATTTGGCGTGTCTGTAATACTGGAGCCGCCAATTGTTGCATATAGGGAAACAATAATTAAAAAAGTTAAAGTGGAAGGTA
>DAMDCT010000003.1:23616-25829 GCA_032091455.1 Oscillospiraceae bacterium
GACTCATCTGAAATGGCATTTAAAATGGCGGCCTCCATTGCCTACAAAGCAGGAATGCAACAAGCCTCCCCAGTTTTGTTAGAACCTATTGGAAAGCTTAGTGTAATTGTTCCTGACGCAAATACAGGTGACATGATGGGTGAGCTCAATAAGCGTCGTGGTCGTGTACTTGGTATGAATCCAAATGAAGAAGGAACAGCCATAATTGAGGCAGAAGTTCCTATGAGTGAAATGCATGATTTTGCAACGTTAGTTCGTCAACAGACGCAAGGAAGTGGAAGCTTTACTTATGAGTTCCAGAGATATGAACAGCTACCTAACCAATTAGTAGCTGGAGTTATTGAAAAAGCACAAGCAAATAACGCACAATCAGAATAAATACTTATTAAGATACACAGTAAAATGAATACTGTGTATCTTTTTTTCAACAAACATATTATACAAATTTAATTTTAAATGGCTATTATTAAATTTTTATAAACCCGCATAAATCAAAGCTTTTATAAAAATATTAAAGTTCATTTAAAATGAAATAAGTATAAATAGTAGTTGACAAACAATATTATACGTAATATAATATTGTTAAAGAAATAATATGAGGTGAGAAAATGGCTTTTCCTATATTCAGCAACTTGCTTGATGCTTTAGTTCTGGTTATTCTAAAAAAGCAAGACACTTATGGGTATGAATTAACCCAGCAAGCAAAAGAAATGATGGATATATCTGATTCAACACTATATCCTGTGTTGCGTAGATTGCAAAAAGATGGAATACTGTCCACCTATGATGTTTCAATTCAAGGCAGAAATCGCCGTTATTATTCTATTACTGACAAGGGAAAATTAAAGTTATGTGAGTATATTGAAGAGTGGAACAATTATAAGCAAACAGTCGAAAAAGTATTATCAGGAGGTTTTGACAATGAATAGACATGAATTTATTACAATTCTTACAAATGAACTCAGAAAATTTGATCCATCTGAACTTGAAGACATATTACAGTATTATAATGAGTATTTTGATGAATCAGGTGAAGATAATGAGCAGGCAGTAATTGCTGAGCTTGGCTCTCCAGAGAAACTGGCAGCAGATATTAAAGAGGATTTATTTCTAAAATGCCTTGAAGGTGAAAATGAAAATTTTAATTCTTTTCATGAAGGTTATACAACAGAAAGTAATAGTAGTGGTGAATGTATGAGGACACAGCTTGATAGCTTTAAAAATATTGATGTTTCTATCCATGCCGGAAGAATTGAATTAATTAAATCAAACCAAAACGCAATTGAATATAACATCCATACTCAAGAAAAAGTTTCAGTGTGCGAAATTGCAAATGACACATTTACCTTTAAAACTAGTTTTCGTTTTTCAATAAAAATGTTCTCTTTTAAAGAAACATACGTTAAAATTTACTATAAAGATGATACAATACTTGAAAATATTTCTCTTAAAACAAACTCTGGAAGGGTTGAAACTAATAATATTACGGCAAAGAATCTTGCAATAAAATCTACAAGTGGTTCGCTAAAAATGTCTGATATAAAAGCAAGCAATATTAATGTTACTGGAGTATCTGGGTCTGTTAAACTTGACAATATTAGTAGCGATACCGTTAATGTACACAATACTTCTGGTTCTATTTCAATTGACGGCGTTACTTGCCAAGATATTTTTGTTAAGAATATGAGTGGAAGTATCAAGCTTTACGGTGCAAAAACAAGTTCAGCTAAGATAAATGGAACGTCTGGTTCAATCTATGTACAGGGACAACTAATGGGTAGAAGTATAATTCACAATACCTCAGGCTCTGTTAAGGTTCATACAAGTTTACCAAAATCAGAATATGGATATAAATTATCTTCAACTTCAGGCTCTACAAAGGTTGATAATAATACCTTTAAAGGCTGTATTTTAGAAGAAAAATTAAACTTTATTGATGCCTCCACAATGTCTGGAAGTGTTAAAGTTCACTTTAACTCAAAGGGTTAATTAAACTCAATCTATATAAATTAGTTTAAGTAGGGGCGAACTATGTGTTCGCCCCTACTTTTTGAATTATAAATTATTCATATGCCATAAACATTACTTTTTATGAATTATTCCTACTATTACTGGTACTGCAAGGCAATATAGAATTGGTACTAAAGCCTGTGTTAAAGATAATGCTACAGTTGAAAATATTATCTGAAGTGAAGGAACATATATAACAGCAA
>DAMDCT010000003.1:25839-31085 GCA_032091455.1 Oscillospiraceae bacterium
CAAGTAGAGTAATTAATGATAAAAGAGAGGCACCGATTAACTTCATATTATTGAAATATGGAATTTCAAACAACCCTTTTTCTTCACTCTTACATTCAAATACATGAATAAGTTGTGCAAATATTAATGCAAACAACGCTCCACTTCGTGCAATATTCTCATTACTTGTCATCTTATACAGTGTTACAAAACAGCCTAGTGTTGCTAATCCAATTATAATACCACGGACAATAATTTTTGTTGCAAGTCCATTTGAAAATACGCTTTCATTTGCTCGCCTTGGAGGTGTTGACATTGCACGTTTATCTGATGGCTCAAGTCCTAATGCAATTGCTGGTAATCCATCTGTAACAAGGTTTACAAGCAATATTTGTATTGGAAACAAGATGATTGGCATACCCATAAGCATACCTAAAAACATGGTAATAACCTCGCCTATGTTGCAAGCTAGTAAGTATCGTATAAACTTTCTTATGTTATTGTAAATGCTACGCCCCTCATCAACAGCATTAACAAGTGTTGCAAAGTTATCATCTAATAAAATAATCTCAGATGCTTCACGAGTTACATCCGTTCCGCTTATACCCATTGAAACGCCAATATCAGCCTCTTTAATCGCTGGTGCATCATTTACTCCATCACCTGTCATTGCGACAATATGCCCATGTCTTTTTAATGCACGTACAATTTCAAGCTTATGGTTAGGACTTACTCTCGCAAATACGGTTACATTATTTACAACTTCACTTAACTTATCAAAACTCATTAAGTCAAGTTCATTCCCTGTAATAACCATATCACCTTTATGATAAATTCCAATCTCTCGAGCTATTGCAACAGCAGTTTTCTTATGGTCACCAGTTATCATAATAGTTTTTATTCCCGCTTTATGACAGCTTAAAACCGCTCCCTTGACTTCTTTTCTCGGTGGGTCAATCATGCCAATTAACCCTAAGAAAGTTAAACCTTCCTCAACTTTTTCATCAGAAAGTTGAGTTATTTTTTTATACGCAATGCAGATAACTCTAAGCGCAGAATCTGCCATCAAATTATTCTGTTCCTCAAATCTATACTTATCAGTTGCTTGCATTTTAACTATCTCTTTACCTTGTTGATAGCTATTGCAACGGTCAAGTAATATATCAAATCCACCTTTTACGAACATATATCTTTGATGATTATTATCAGACACCACAACCGACATTCGTTTGCGTATGCTATCAAATGGTTGTTCATCAACACGATTATAATCATTTGCAAGCCTACTACGTGTATATTCGTACTTATGTGCAAGGTTTAGCAAGCAGATTTCTGTATGGTCGCCAAATTCGCCAATACTATTATCTTCATTCTGGGAAATCTCAGCGTTGTTACATAGTGTAATTGCCTTTAATAAAAGGTCTGTTCCATATGTTGATGTATTAAGTTTTTCAGCTTTCACATGACCATCAGTTGTATATATATCTGTTGCTGTCATCTTATTTTGAGTTAGTGTTCCTGTTTTATCTGAGCATATTACAGTTGAGCAACCAAGAGTTTCAACCGCATGTAACCTTCTTACAAGTGCATTTCGCTTTACCATACGGCTTACTGATAAAGCCAAAGAAATGGTGACAATAGCAGGCAATCCCTCAGGCACTGCGGCTACTGCAAGCGATACTCCTGTTATCAGCATTTGCATTAATGGCTCGCCACGTAATATCCCTGTTATTGTAACAATAGCACATATAGCCAAGCAACCAACCGCAATATACTTTGATAGCTTTACAAGGCGATTTTGAAGTGGTGTAGGTTCTTCCTCTATTTCTTGAAGCATAGATGCTATATTGCCCATTTTTGTATCCATTCCAACAGCGGATACATGATATGTACAATGTCCTTTAGTGACTACACAACCCATAAAGACCATTGTTTGCTCGTTATAAACATCAGGGTCATAAAATGGCATATGATTTTTTTTCACAGGTACAGATTCGCCAGTTAACATTGCCTCATCACATTCTAATGATGTTGACCCTATTAAAATGCCATCAGCAGGAATTTTATCCCCAGCTTCCAGCATAACAACGTCACCAAATACAATTTCACTTGATGGAATTTGAGCAATCAAACCATCTCTATATACCTTTGCCATTGGTGCTGACATACCTTTTAACGCTTCAAGTGTTTTTTCCGTTTTATACTCCTGTAAAAACCCAAGTATACCATTCATAAGCACAATTATAGCAATAGCAATTGCCTCAACATATTCACCCATTAAAACCGAAATCAATGTGCAAACTAGCAATATTATTGTCATAATATCTTTATATTGATTTAAGAATATTTTTAATGGACTAATACGTTTCTTATGCAAAAGTTCATTCTTGCCATTCTTTTTAAGCAGACGTTGTGCTTGTTCACTTGATAATCCGTTAATATTACTTATTGCGCTGTTATAGTTTGTGTTTATTTTCACATCAAGTTTAGGTTTATCATCTATAGTATTCTTGTCGTTTTCAGGTTTTAACTCTGTAATATTTTTTTTATTTACAGTCTGATTTGATAAGCTTTTATCTAATAGATCAATTATTTTCATATCATAACTCCTCGATTTTAATTTGATTTGATAATTTAGAAATCTGATTATTACACATATCTACGTATCATTTATAGATATATCTACATGTCCATAATTATTCAATTCAATCCAAAAATATGCGGTGTCGAGATATAGAAAATTTCAAATTTTTTTATACTATTAGGATAAGTTCTGTCTAATTATACAATATAAAAAGAAATTTACACTACTAGGCATAAACTTCTTTTTATATTTCTATTATTTACTCTTTTATTAACTAAGTAGAATTTATTCAACTTCCAAATAATCTCTATGTTCATATAACCAACTAAGCATTTTCTTATTAACTATTTCAAGCTCAGATAGCTTGTCAATCCCGTTAAAACATGCAACACATATCATTTGTATGGAAAAAACCACATAAGGTATTGCCTGTTTTTCTTCTTTTGACAACTTACATACGCTATCATATCCATTGATTATGTTTTTGAAAACCAACAACCATTTATTCATCTTGTCATCATCATTTTCAACAAAACTTTCTGAGAGAATTGCAGTAGCTGCATAACAAGGATCAAATATTCTAACATTACGCTCAGATAATTCAAAATCAATAAATCCCGATAACCTGCCATCAGTCATTACAATATTACTAGGGTTTGGATCACGATGAATAATATGCCTTGGTAGTTTAGGAAATAGCTTGCCAAATGTTTCAATGTAATCTTGATAAAAGATATTTGGTAACTCCATTATTTTTTTAACTTTTGGCATTGCCCAATTATTAACACTTTCTAGCATATTTGATTCGTTACAGATTATATCATTATCATATTTACTTAAAATTAAGTGCAATTGACCGATAATCTCACCTGTATATCTTGCTTTAGACTTAAAATCCCCCTTATACATTTCACTGCTTTTAGAACTTTTCCCTTTAATTCTATTAGTTAAACAATAGTAAATTTCATTATCTAATACGTAATCATTGCCGTCATCCGTTGCAATTGGTGTTGCTACTTGAAGTCCTGCCTCTGATAGGGATTTTGATACAGCAATATGTTGTTTTAACCCTGTTAGGTTAGTACCGATTTTAATTACATAAGCATCATTTACATACCATGAGTTTTCGGACTTATTACCAGTTGCATCATAATATATATCTTTTATTGTTGCATCACTCATATCCCAATGAGTTAATATTTCTTTTAGTTTTTTATGTGTTATCATTATGTGTTCCTCCTGAATAAGATTTATTTTGTACGGTTTTTTGGCAGAACGGGTTTTTATATATTCGGTTGGAGAACAGTCAAACTCTCGCTTAAAAGCTTTAAAAAATCCTGCATGAGTATCAAATCCATATGCTAGTGCAACATTTATTATTTTTTCACCACATTTTATTTCATATATAGCATTGAGTAGCTTTCGTTTTATCACATACTGCATTACTGGTATACCTATAGCACCCTGAAATATTCTATAGTAATGAAATAGTGAAAAGCCAGCTTGTTGTGCCACTTCATCAGCAGATAATTCCGTTTTAAGGTTTTCTTCTATAAAATCAATGCTTCTTTGAATAATATCAATGTTTTGCATATTGTTCTCCTCTCTGCAAAAATATGCTTGCAAGCTTCTTTTGCTTATTAAATGATACCACAATATTTTTATAATACATTTCCTTTTTTGCTAAGTTGATTATCAATTGCAATCTTATTTACTCATAGTAACAGACAATACCCCATGTTCACAAAATGTGTTGACATGGGGTATTGTTATATTAATTTTTATAAATGTACATTCTTTTGATGAGCCCAATAAATTATTCCGAATACACTCATATATATTAGCATTGCAAGACTGCTAGCCATAGCTAGTTTGCCTATAAAGAACATTATGCCAAGCGAAGCCACACCTAATATAATACATATTAAGTTTAATACAGTGCCAAACTTAACACAATATGATAATTTTTTTGTAGCAACTACTGAAATTATGTAACCTAGAACATTTCCGTTGTTGGCAAGAGTTGTACTATTCTTATTTACTGGCTTAACCTCATTATCATATGATTTATGTAGTCTGGAAGGCAATATTTTAAACATATCCCTTTCCATCTTAAATAAAGTTGAAAGCGCTTCATTTGTAAGTACTGAATCAACTGTTTTAATTATAACTTTAATATCATTTCGCTCCAATAGATTAAACACATCAAATATTTCTTTTTTTGTTGTAAGTTGAATCACAAATGCGGCACATAACTCGCCTTCCCTTGAAAGATAAACAAGTTCTCTACCCTGCTCCTTATATTTATCTTCATAGCTTTGTTTTGGTACAGCAATTGAGTGATTAATCATAAGATCCCGATTACCAACTAAAACACGCTTGTTATCCACCCAAGCAGAAATCCCCATTAAATCTTCATATACAATTGAGTCAACAGGCTTTAACAATTCAGTATTATTAGCAATAATATTTAAAAATACATTCGATAATATACTTTTGCTTTGACATACAACACTGGCAGCATCAACAATAGCATCGTCAATTCGCTTACCTGAAAATGTTTTAATACCATGTAAAACAACTGTTTCTTCTGGGAACAAATCATATGCATCAACCAAAATTGAATTTGTTTCCTTAAACTCATCAATTGCTTCTACACATGGAGACATACCAGCAAAATGAT
>DAMDCT010000003.1:31095-66979 GCA_032091455.1 Oscillospiraceae bacterium
ATTAGTGATTGTAGATGTATCATGCAACGGAAATGATACGAGTAATGAACCAATAAAAGTAGTTATCATTACGGTTAAACCACTTAGCATTGTCATACTCTTAAAAATGTCTTTGCTTAATATAAATACAATAGCGGACAATAAAATTGCAATAGGCAATCCCCATATAGCAAGTTTAGTACATATAACGTCACTTAAATCATAGTGGAATGAATGGGCTATAAAGTCCTTGCAAAAATCAGTCTTTACGTTTTTCACAAGTATTGGTTCTCCATCTACAACGCCCTTTGCCATGTCGGTTGAAACTTGAAATTCATTTATAATAACTGAAGAGTACTTATCTTTCTTGCTTGAAATAAACTTAAAATTGTTAACAATATTATGGATCCCATAATACTTTGATTTAAAATTAAACAGCAAAGTAATTAATACAATTGGAGTATAAAGGTGAACACCATTTACCAATAGTTTATTTGATGAAAATAGCAACATAATGTTTGTAATGAAGCACACCACTATTAACACACTATAAAGTATATCTTTATGTGGTGTATGATTAATAATACCATCAATTGCATTTGACAAAACTTTTCTTGATAAAACTACTCCAATTATGAGCAATACCATATTTGCTTCAACATATATCATTGGATCAATTTTTATTTTTCCAACAAACATAAGCAATCCATTTGTTAATGTTACAAGTGTTAAAATTATTGCACTAATTGATAGTATTCCCAGCCCATACATACTCACTTTAATTGACTTTTGCTTTCTTATAAGTTCCTTTTCTATCTCATCCCTTTGTCCTATTTGAGTATATTCCAATTCATGTTGATTATCATCATCAAATTCATCTTCATAATTATAAACTGCTTTTGTACTTTGATTAGTCTGCTGTTTTTCCTCATGCTCACTTAACTTTGCAAGTACCGTATCTGCTGAATTTTGCTCCTCTTTTTGGACTAGTACCTCATCTGTTTGTGAAATTTTATTTTCATTAGTACCAAGTACAAAGTTGTCAATTTTTTTATTTCGGTTTTTCTTTAGTTCTCTATAATTATAAGGATTAATCGGCGTTTTTGATATTTGCGAATCAATTTGTGTTTGAGACACTTTAAATGTTCCAAAATGCGAAGTGATATTATGCATTTCACGCTTAATATGTTCCGTATTTGCAGAATTTTTTAACGAATCTATTTTTTCAATTTTCTCTTCATTGACAATATCTGATTGAGGAGCTTTTTTCAATTTAACCTTTTGTTCATTTGCAACATTTGAAATCTTTATAGACTGTGTATTATTCTGATTACGCATTGCATTTTCAAACGCTTCCATATCCTCACGACTTAGGGCTAGCTCTTTTTCTATTACCTTTTCCTCTTGCTGTTGTCTTTTAACTTGCTTTGAACTTTCACGCAAGTTTTTTTCATATTGCCTAGTAATTGATTTTGTCTGAGCTTTTATTTCTTTTTCTAGACACTCTTGTTCTTTTGGAGTAAGCTTAATATTATCCATTTCAAGCTGTCTATTTTTCTTTTCTGTGAGTATCTGCTCTACCATATCATTTACACGTTGCATATCACTCATAGGGTCTATGTTTGACTGTCTAGATTTTTTCAACTGAAGCTCGTCTAATATATCATCAACCGATATCATGGTATCTTTCATAATGTCACCCCGTTATATATAGTAGTAAAGAGTTATTTACATTCTCTGACGTGCTATTTCATACATTAATATACCACCTGCAACAGAAGCATTTAGTGAATTAATATTTCCATGCATAGGAAGTGTAGTTATAAAATCGCATTGTTCTTTTACAAGTCTTCCTAATCCATTTCCCTCAGAACCAATTACAAGTGCAACTCCACCACTATAGTTATGTTCGTACCATGATTTTCCACCTATATCTGCACCATATACCCAAATATTTTGTTCCTTTAATTCTTTTATACAAGCAACAAGATTTGATACTTTTGCAACAGGCAAAACACTTGCTGCACCTGCACTTGTCTTATATACTGTAGGTGATAGAGATGCACTTCTGCGTTTTGGTATAATAAGTCCATCAGCACCACACGCTTCAGCCGTTCTAATAAGTGCTCCTAAATTATGTGGATCCTCAATTTCATCAGCAATTATTATAAAAGGAGCTTTTCCCTTTTGCTTTGCCACTTCTAATATGTCTTCCACTGTTTTATACTCTGCGCACGCACAAACAGCAACAACTCCTTGATGCGTAACTCCTCCACATAAAAAATCCAGCTTTTGATTTGTAGTCGCTTTTATAACAATTCCTGCTTCTTTAGCTAATGCCTTAATCTTATTAATGCTTCCCTGCGTATCTGCACTCGCAATTTGAATTGTGTCAATATTACGATTTGCTTTAAGTGCCTCTAAAACTGCATTTCTACCTGCTATAATGTCTTTATTATCCACGTATTTTTCGTTTTCCATATTATTTCTAATCTCCAGTCATATTTATATTAAAAAAGTATATCCTATATTATATTTTATTGTTGCATTAATTATAACACAGCTTATAATAATGTACAATGCGAATTGAACATTATATTGTGCATATACTATTTGTACTATACTGTTTTCAACATATCAACTAAATCCAAAAGTACACTATTTCAAGAGTTTTAAACTCTTTCAACAGAGTTTTCAACATACAAACATTTACTTAAACAGCTTTTCCTCTGTATATCAACAGTATACTAACAAAATTATGACTACTTATTGTATATTTATTTTATTTTTTGTGTAAAATCAACTAGATAAGTATACTATATAATAATTAGATATTTTAAATATAAAGGATGAAAGTAATGAACACATTAAAAGGCGTAAATAAACAAATAGTTGAGATTAACTACACTCGTGATGATTATGTTCAAAAAGCTATATTAATAATAAATCCAGATAAAAATCATCTCGGTCAAAATATAATTAAAAAAAAAGCTAATAGTTATATTGATAGTTTAAATTTTCCTATAACCAGCAAAAGCAAAAAACCTCGTCTAGCTAATTTTTTGAAAACAATGTCATATGTTTTGTTGGGAGCGGCAATTATGGCAGTTATATTATATATTATATAACTATTCCACTTCTATTTTATAATAAAAACATATATAAATTGTTATACTAATACTTGGAGATGATTTAATGACAAAATTTAAAAAATTAATAATTGCAGAGTTAATCGGTATTGTATTCGTAGTTTTGGGGGCATTTCTATTTCATTTTTTGTTTGAATGGTCCGGTAACAACCAATTTGTAGGGGTGTTTGCCGCAGTTAATGAAAGTGTTTTTGAACACACAAAAATACTATTTTATCCCTTTATCATTTACAGCATTATTGAATACTTTTTTGTAGAAATTAGTTTTAAACAATACTTTATTGCAAAATCAATTGCATCAATTTCACTTATCATTATGGTGATTGTAGTATTCTATACTTATACTGGCATTATAGGCTATCATATCCCTATAGTAGATATTCTTTGTTCAATAGCTTATGCTTTTATTGCTACTGGAATATCATTTAGACTATTAACTATAAACGATAAAATAACTAAAAGTTTCATATGGGTGTTCATTTTATTTTTAATTGTGTTATTTTCAATGATAATATTTACATTACGCCCACCGAAATTGCCACTATTTTATGATGAGTTAAATAAAACTTATGGTGCTGTTTTAAAGTAATATTACTTCAAATTCATTATATACACAAAAACTCCTATACAACATACAAAAACAAAATCCTCGCCCAATTGAGCGAGGATTTTATGTTTATGTTCTTATTATGAAAATTTAAGCACACTTGTAGGTAAATCTTTTTGATCTGCTGAAATAGTGAAAAATATTGTTACATCAGCTGGAATTTGTTTATATAGCTTCTCAAGTAAAATTCCTAAACCATCTAAATCCTTATTGCCTATCTTTAATATACCATCAACAAAGATCTCTTTAATATCATAATTGCAAGCTAAAACACCATTTACAAAACCATAAAACGCATCATAACCCTGTATGTTATACTCCTCTGTATCGATTAGTCTAACCTTATGGTCAAGCTCCAAAGTAAGCTGCATACCTCGCTCAATACATACAACATCGCCATTTGTCAATTTAACAGCATCATTAACCTTACTGATTAACGTTTTAGTTTTTCCGCTTCCTTTGTTACCAATAATAAGTTTAATCATAGTGACTCCTCCAATTACATATCTTTATAATTTCTCACAGAGTGTGAGTTATTACCGTTAAGGTGCTTGACTATTTTGCTAATCACTTAGCTTTTCTAAAAGTTCCGCACGCTGTTTTTCAAAACCAGGTTTATTTAAAAGCGCAAACATATTCTTTTTATAGCTTTCTACACCAGGTTGATCAAACGGATTAACACCTAAAACATAGCCTGATATAGCACAAGCCTTTTCAAAGAAATACACAAGATAGCCAAATTCAAATTCGTTTATTTCATCTAACTCTAATACAAGATTAGGAACTCCACCTTCACTATGTGCAAGAATTGTACCTTGCATTGCCTTTTCATTTACAATTGACATATTTTGATTTGATAAAAAGTTTAATCCATCAAAATTATCTTTGTCTTCATTAATAAAAAAGTCTTGTTTAGGTTTCTTAATATCCATAACAGTTTCAAACATTATTCTTGAACCATCTTGAATAAACTGTCCTAATGAATGTAAATCAGTTGAGAAAGTTGCACTTGATGGGAAAATACCTTTATTGTCCTTACCTTCACTTTCACCAAAAAGCTGTATAAACCATTCAGCCATCATAGTAAATGCTGGTTCATAACTAACTAACATTTCAATTGATTTGCCTTTTCTATAAAGTGCATTTCTATATGCAACGTATTTGTAACAATCATTCTTATCAAGATTAACATCCATAAGTTCATCTTGAGCCTTCTTAGCGCCATTCATAACCTTTGTAATATCACAGCCACTTACAGCAATCGGTAAAAGCCCAACAGCAGTTAAAACAGAAAATCTTCCACCAACATCATCAGCGATAACAAAAGTTTCATATCCCTCTTTGTCACTTAGCTCTTTTAATGTTCCTCTTGATTTATCAGTAGTAGCATAAATACGCTCTTTAGCGCCTTCTTTACCATATTTGCTAATTAGCAATTCACGGAAAACTCTAAATGCAAGTGCAGGCTCAGTCGTTGTTCCTGATTTTGATATTATATTTACTGAAATATCTTTACCTTCACAAATTGCTAATATTTCATTTAAGTAGGTTGGGTTTACGTTGTTTCCAACAAAATAAATATCTGGTGTATCCTTTTTTAGGTTGTTATAAAAAGGGGATTTCATTAGTTCAATTGCAGCTCTAGCTCCAAGATATGAACCACCAATTCCAATTACAATTAATATATCGGAATTTGATTTAATCTTTTCTGCCGCTTTAATAATTCTATCAAATTCTGCCTTATCATACTCTGTAGGAAGGTTAACCCATCCTAAAAATTCATTTCCAAGACCAGTCTTGTTATGAAGCATAGTGTGTGCAAGCTCAATTTGTGGTTGTATTCCAACAAGCTCATTATTACAGACAAATTCTTTTGCATATTTATCATTAAAACGTAATCCCATTTTAAAAATCCCCTTGCGTATATTTATTTAATATCATGATTATTATAACGTTCTTCATAGCCTTCTTTACAATATAATTTTACAATAAAATTATGTTTTATTCAAGTGATTTTAAATATTTGATAAAAAATTAATAATATCATAATAAACATGGAAACTTATACAATAGCAGGGATAAAGAAAGCACATAATCCCATTTATTACAAAAACTTTTTTTGTACACTTATCTAACAAAGATTAAATGAGTTACTAATACTTATTATACTGTGAATCTTCCTCATATATTTCATATTGTTGCTCATAATTATATTGATTCACTTGTTGTTTGTCTACTATATAATTAGCATCTTTCAGCTTAAATTTGCTAACAAGACCTTTTAACATCTGTGCTTGTGCAGACAATTCTTCACTTGCTGCTGCACTTTCCTCTGCGGTTGCTGAGTTTGTTTGTACAACTGCCGCAATTTGCTCAACACCTTGTGTTACTTGACTAACTGCACTTGCTTGGTTATTTGATGAAATTGAAATCTCATTGATTAGTTCACCTGATTTATTTGTTTGCTCTACAATACTGCTTAATGAAATAGCAGTTGCATCTGCAATCTTCCTACCATTTTCAACAGCTTCGATTGAAGATTCTATTAACACAGTTGTATTCTTTGCCGCCTCTGCACTTTTACTAGCCAAGTTCCTAACTTCCTCTGCAACAACTGCAAAGCCTTTACCAGCTGTCCCTGCACGAGCTGCTTCCACTGCTGCATTTAGTGCAAGAATATTTGTCTGGAATGCAATGTCATCAATTGTTTTAATTATTTTACTGATTTGATTTGATGTATCACTAATTTCAGTCATTGCTTTAATCATATCTTGCATTTGCTCATTACCCTGGGTTACTGCCTCGCCTGCTTTTTGAGTAATCTTTGTTGCTTCCACTGCATTTTGTGCATTATGCTTAATGTTCTCCGAAATATCACTAATTGTTGCTGATAGCTCCTCAATTGAGCTTGCCTGTTCAGTTGCACCTTGGGATAATTCTTGTGCACCACTAGATACTTGATCTGAGCCACTCGCAACTTGGTCGGAAGTGTTTTTAATTTCCTCCATAGTAGTATTTAGTGATAAAATAATATTTTCCATTGAATGCTTAATAGGAGCAAAATCGCCGACATATTCATGTTCCACACTAATATCAAGATTTCCATCAGATATCTTTCCTAATATTAATGATATTTCATTTATGTACTTACTTAATGTGCTTGCTGTATTCTTAAATATACTTGCCAATTCACCAAGTTCATCTTTTGATGTAACTTTAATGTCAGAAGAGAATTTACCATTTCCAACATCAGATGCTAGCTCAACAATACTTTTTACAGGTTTCAGTGACTTAATTAGTAATAATACAACACTAACTGAAATAAGTATTACTCCAATAATAGCAATCAGCGTTACGATAAATACAATTTGTGAAGCTATTTTCAATACCTCTTTTTTATCAACTGCAAATGAGCTTGACCATGTTTGATCTATTCCACTAACTTTTATTGGAACATGAACTTCAAATGTTTTATCGTCATCTATAAATTTGGTTGTTTCAAAAATTGCATCTTTACCTGATGATAATGCTTGTGAAATATATTTTGATGTATTACCCTTACCCGTATAAGTGCTACCGGATAACTCCTTATTCTTTGTATTTGTAATATAAGTAGCCTTATTAGTAAGTATATAACTATATGAAGTACTAAACTTTCCAAGATCATAATCAAGTTGGTTAATAGTATCTGTTTTTATATCACAATTTGCCACCCCTAAAAAACTTCCATTTTCATCAAAAATAGGATTACTAATTGTTATTAGCCAAACTTTTTCACCAGTAGATAGAGTATATTCATAAGGTTGTGTCATATGCGGTTTACCTGTTTTCTTAGTAACCGCATAATATTCTCCTTTATTATAATCATTATAATCCTTTAATACATCCACTTTAATTTGATTTCCATCTTTAAATGCGTAATATGATAGTCCGTCTGGAGTATCTTTTAAATACAAATTCGGTTCAAACGCGACATATGATGAAAATATCTTTTCATCACTAGCAAGTGATACCAATGCACTTTTTATCATTGTGTCAAGTTGACCACTTTCTAAGTTTACGTATCTAGACATTTCCATTGACAATGAATTACCCCTAGAACTCATATTTTGCAAATAATTTTCTGCTTTGCTTGAATTAACTTCGGCGATAAATTGAATTTCATCTTTACCATACTTCTTAATTGCACCTGACACTAAAAATCCCAACGTAACACACATTGCAATCATAACTGCAGTTGTTGTAATTAGTATTTGAAATGGAATTTTAAATGCGAGTCTTTTCGTTAATTTAATATTGCTTTTCATGGTTTTCCTTCTTTCTGCAGATTTTATCTCTACAGTATATATATCGACACTTTTTATGTATATTTAATAAAATAAACAAATTAAATTAAATTTTATTATACAAAGTTGTCAACTTTGTATAATAATTTTAGAATATATTACAAATTATTGTTTTACATATATTAATTTAATTCAACTTTAAATAATACACAAATAAAAAAACCATACCCCTAAAGTTAAACTTTTAGCCTAACTTTAGGGGGACGGTACAAAACATCTTGTTTTTTATTTGTTTTAATTAATATTTATTATACTGTGATTCTTCTCCATGTATTTCATATTGCTGCTCATAATCATTATGATGTACTTGAAATTTGCCATTTATATCATTGTTGCCCTTTAGCTTAAATTTACTAACAAGACCTTTTAACATTTGTGCTTGTGCAGACAATTCTTCACTAGCTGCTGCACTTTCCTCTGCGGTCGCTGAGTTTGTTTGTACTACTGCCGCAATTTGTTCAACACCCTGTGTTACTTGACTTACTGAGCTTGCTTGATTATTGGATGCGATTGAGATTTCATTTATTAATTGTGCTGACTGTTCAGCTTGTTCTACAATAGTTTTTAATGAAATAGCCGTTGCATCTGCAATCTTCCTACCATTTCCAACGGCTTCAATTGAAGATTCTATTAACACAGTTGTATTCTTTGCGGCCTCTGCACTCTTACTAGCTAAGTTTCTAACTTCCTCTGCAACAACTGCAAATCCTTTACCAGCTGATCCTGCACGAGCCGCTTCTACCGCTGCATTTAAAGCAAGAATATTTGTCTGGAATGCAATGTCATCAATTGTTTTTATAATTTTACTAATTTGATTTGACGTATCACTGATTTCTGTCATTGCTTTGATCATATCTTTCATTTGCTCATTACCTTGGATTACAGCCTCTCCTGCTTTTTGAGTAATTCTAGTTGCTTCTACTGCATTCTGAGCATTATGTTTGATATGTTCTGAAATTTCGTTTATTGTTGCTGATAGCTCTTGTATTGAGCTTGCCTGCTCAGTTGCACCCTGTGATAAAGCTTGTGCTCCACTAGATACTTGATCTGAACCACTCGCAACTTGGTCCGAAGTGTTTTTTATATCTTCCATTGTTGAATTTAATGAGAGTATTATATTCTCCATCGAATTTTTAATAGGTAAAAAATCACCAAAGTATTCATTTTTTACGCTTATATCAAGATTTCCATCAGATATTTTTCCTAATATTAAAGATATTTCATTTATGTATGTACTCAATGTATTTGCTGTATTTTTAAATATACTTGCTAATTCACCAAGTTCATCTTTTGATGATACTGTTATATCAGAAGAGAATTTTCCGCTTCCAACATCAGACGCTAATTCAATAATAGTTTTTATAGGTTTAAGTGATTTCATTAGCAACAACACAACGCTAACAGAAAGCAGTATTACTCCTATAATAGCAATCAACCCAACAATTAATACTATATCTGATGCTTTCTTTAATACCTCTTTTTTGTCAACTGCAAATGAACTAGACCACGTCTGGTCAATTCCACTAATTTTTAATGGTACATGAACCTCAAAAGTTTTTTCTTCATCTATAAATTTGATTGTTTCAAAAATTACATCTTTTCCTGATGATAATGCTTGTGAAATATACTTTGACGTATTACCTTTACCAGAGTAAGTGCTACCGGATAACTCCTTGTTAGTAGTATTTGAAATATATGTAGCTTTATTAGTTAATATGTAACTAAATGCAGTTTTAAACCCACCAAGTTCATATTCTATTTGATTAATTGTATCCGTTTTTATATCACAATTTACTACACCTAAGAACTCACCAGTTTCACTAAAAATAGGATTACTAATTGATATTAACCAGACTTTTTCACCTGTTGAGAGTGTGTATTCATAAGGTTGAGTTAGATGTGGTTTTTTTGTTTTCTTACTTACTGCGTAATACTCCCCCTCATTATAATCTTTATAATCGTTCAACACATCAAACATTATTTGATTACTATTCTTAAACGCATAATATGATAACCCATCTGGAGTATTATCCATGTAAACATTTGGTTCAAATGCTGCATATGCTGAAAATATTTTATCATCACTTGCTAGTGAAGTCAGTGCACTTTTTATAAAATTATCAGCCTGTCCACTGTCAAGCTTTTTATATCTAGATATTTCCTTTGCTAAAGAATCTCCCTTGTTATTCATGTTTTCTAAATAATCTTCCGCTTTGCTTGAATTTACATCAGCAATAAACTGAATTTGTTCTTTTCCAAACTTTGTTATCGCACCTGAAACTAAAATTCCCAATGTAACACACATTGCAACCATTACAGCTGTTGTTGTAATTAATATTTGAATTGGAATTTTAAATGCAAGTCTATTCGTTAATTTAATATTACTTTTCATGTTTTTCCTTCTTTCTGCAAATTCTATCTCTACAGTACATATATCGTCATTAAATTCATTTTATTAACAAGTTGCATAAAAAAACAAAAAATATTTGTTTAATATTCACAAAAATTATCCATTTATTCAAAACACTTAACACCTTAATAATAAATTCCCTTATAACCCAACAAAAGCCTGCCTTGCGGCAGACTTATGTTGAGTTATATATAGTTTTTTAGAATTTATTTCATCAGTTAATATTTACTGCATTGTAAATCGATTTCATCAATATTATCTTCAATAACATCATCTTGGATATCATATTCTAGAACAATTTCATCATCTTCAACTATCGGTTCATTCTCTTCATCGTTATCAGATTTTAATTTAAACTTACTAACCAAATCTTTAAGCATTTGCGCTTGTCCTGATAATTCTTCACTAGCCGCAGCACTTTGTTCTGCTGTTGCTGAGTTTGTTTGTACTACTGCTGCAATTTGCTCAACGCCTTGTGTTACTTGATTTACTGAACTTGCTTGGTTATTTGACGCAATTGATATTTCGTTAATTAGCTCTCCGAATTTTTTAGTTTCAGTAACAATACTGCTTAGTGATTCAGCGGTTGCATCAGCTATTTTTTTACCATTTTCAACTGCTTTTATTGATGTTTCAATTAATGCCTCTGTATTCTTAGCTGCTTGTGCACTCTTACTTGCAAGGTTTCTTACTTCCTCTGCAACTACAGCAAATCCTTTACCAGCCGACCCAGCACGAGCGGCTTCAACTGCTGCATTTAGTGCAAGAATATTAGTTTGAAATGCAATGCTGTCAATAGTTTTAATAATTTTACTAATTTGATTTGAGGTATCACTGATTTCATCCATTGCATTAATCATATCTTGCATCTGCTCATTACCTTTTAAAACAGACTCGCTTGATTTTTTAGTAATTCTAGTTGCTTCTACTGCATTTTGAGCATTATTCTTAATATGATCAGATATATCATTAATTGTTGCTGAAAGCTCTTCAATAGCACTAGCCTGCTCAGTTGCACCCTGTGATAATGCTTGTGCACCCCCAGATACCTGCTCAGAACCACTAGCAACTTGGTCTGACGAATTACTTATTTGTAGTAAAGTATCATTTAAAGAATCAAGTATAATAAGCATTGACTCTTTAATTTGTTTAAATTCTCCTATATATTCAGTAGTTACCTCAAAATTAAAATTACCATTAGCCATTTTTTCTAGCGATAAGGAGATGTCACTAATCATTTCTTTCATAAATGTCTTTGTACTAATTATTGAATTTGTAAGTGTTCCAATTTCCGATGTATCTGGTTCAAGATTAAACTCAGCAGATAGATTACCCCCTGCTATCTCCATCATTTCTTTATTTATTATAATAATAGGCTTAATAAGCTTTTTGCTTACATACCATTCATTCACAAACTGACTAATTACAGCAAGCGTAATTGCAACTAACAAAAGAATATTTGTCAAGCTAACCATTAAAGTATCACGTTCTATTGTCTTATTAATTCGCTTTTCAATTGATGATATAAACTCTAAAGTCAAAGCGTCAATTCTTGCATTGCCCTTCTCATATTCTGATTCATTCATTGTCTTTATAGCTTTAGTCGTATCCCCGCTTGATACGTCATTCATCATACTTTGTTCAATTGACATCAATCCATTTGAAACACCTAATATCTGATCAATTAATTTTTTTTCCTTATCATCAAGTCCTGCTTTTTTTGCCTTTTCAACTGCCTTTTCTCTATTTTTTAACTCAGTTACTTCTTTCCAGTAATTATCAAAATGCACTTCATTTTTAGTTATAAAATATGTTTTAACTTCATTTTTCAAGTACATACTTGAACGTAATAATTGATTTGCACTATCTAACAAATCATATTTACTTTTATTTGCAGTATTAAGTTTTGAATTAGAAAAAATGCTAATCATACACATTAGCATACCTAAAATAATTAATATAATGGAGCTAGTGTTAAGTATTTTTGAAAAAGTTGACTGTTTTTTTGCTTTTTTCATAAAAATTCCCCTATCAATATTTGGTTTTTTTGTTCCCTATGTATATATCGGCATCAAATTTGTTTTATTAATAATAATTTGAAATATTTTGTAATATATTTATATATAATATATAAATATGTTTTATTAACCCATCTATTATAATATTTAATTATAAGATTATTATATAACATTACTGTATTAATAGTCTAAATACATCTTACTACAACTATGGTTGATACTATATAATTATTTACTGAATTAACATTGACAGTTTATAAAAATTTATATATACTTACTTTATTGCTACATTATGTAATTAGTAAAAGTGAGGTGTTTTTATGAAATATGTATTAAATGATAATGTTCTTCTGGGCGTTGCGACTTCGGCTACTCAAATAGAAGGCGGAGATGAAAACAATAGCTGGTATGACTGGTACAAACAAGGCAAAATACATGATAAAACAAGTCCACTAAGGGCAGATGATCATTTCAACAGATATGAAGAAGATTTGCAATTAATGCACGATATGGGGATTGAGATATATCGTTTTGGAATTGAGTGGAGTAGAGTACAACCAACTAGGTATACCTTTGACCCTGTTGCTATGCAGCATTATAGAGATGAAGTTCTACTTATGAAAAAGTTAAATATTAAACCCTTACTAACTCTTCACCATTTTACTAATCCACTATGGTTTGATGAAATTGGAGGATTTGAAAATGATGATTGCGTAAATATTTTTATTGATTTTATACAATATGTGTTAGACAATCTTGGTGATATAGTTGATGAGTATATTACAATAAATGAACCAAATGTTTTTGTTACATGTGGCTATTTTGATGGTTCGTGGCCTCCTGGCAAAAAATCCATTAAGCTTGTATCTAAGGTATTTAACAATATGACATTATGTCATATTAAGGCTTATGAATTAATACATAAAGTAAGAAGTCAACAAGGGTATACAAATACTTTAGTAAGCTTTGCTAATCATTTACGAGTTTTTGAGCCTAAAAACAAATATAACCCATACCATGTTTTTTGTGCAAAGATGTCAGAGAAAATGTTTCAAACCAGCATAACTAAAGCTATGATGATAGGTGAATGCAACTTCCCACTTAAGAAATCCAAAAACATAAAAAGAGGTAAATATTACGATTTTATCGGTATCAATTATTACACTAGAAGCACAGTTAAAAGTTTAGGTGACGGCGTTTTAGAGGATGCTCCTAAAAATGATTTAGGTTGGGAGATTTATCCGCAAGGACTAATAAGAGTTTCTAAAAAAATGTACGATTTGTATAAGGCACCAATATTCATTACAGAAAACGGAACCTGTGATAATAATGACACATTTCGATCAAAATACATCTATGACCACCTAAAATGCATAGCTGAAAGTGACTTGCCTATAGAGCGGTATTATCACTGGTCCTTTACTGATAATTTTGAGTGGTTAGAAGGTGAGAGTGCAAGATTTGGACTTGTACATATTAACTATGAAAACCAAAAGCGTACTATAAAAAATAGTGGACACTTTTATAGTACAATAATTAAAAACAAAGGCGTTACACAAGAAGATTACAATAAATATTTATAGAATTTTACGGACTTTATTATTTTACATTGTTATATAGACATAAAACTCCAACCAGAAATGACGCCGGTTTTAATTCAGTTATCAGAACAACATTAAATCAGCCTTACAAGTTTTTTTACTTGCAAGGCTGATTATTATATAATTTAGTAAGTTATTGGTCTTTTTTCTTTCTTGTTATTCTTTCGGGTTGAGCTAATGCTTCTCTTTGGTATGTTGAAGGAGCTGCTACTTTTGTATCAGCTTTTTTCTTTTTCTTTGTTTCCTTTTTTATGTTTTTATCACCCATGTTAGTTTCTCCTTTATTATTAATAAGCTTATTCTACTTTTTCATATCCTTTCTTAGGATAATTAAAGTGCCCACTCAATTTCTCTTAAATCTTTATACCACAAACAATTTCAAATGTCTATACAATAAAGTACAAAAAAGACTAAATTCAATAAGAATTTAGTCTTTTTACATAAAAATTATGGTTGCGGGAGTAAGACTCGAACTTACGACCTTTGGGTTATGAGCCCAACGAGCTACCAACTGCTCCATCCCGCGATATTCTTTTTCACTAGGTAATCTCTAGTGCTTACATAGTATAACACTAATCTAAAGAAAAAGCAACACTTTTTTTGAAAAATGTTGCTTTTTTATTTTAAATCAACTTTTCGACATTATTCTTTATCAAGTTTTTCTAATTCTTCTAACTCTTCTTCATCGATTTCTGATAATTGTTCTTGCTCAAGATTATAGTCTACATCTGTGTTATAGTAATCATCATCTTCACAATATATGTCATCATCAAAATCAAGATTTTCGCCAATTGCATCTGCTTTTTTCTTTAAATAAGTTCCAACTGCTACAGCTACACCAACAATTGCAGTTACAATAGCCACCGTTGCTATTATCCATTTTTTTTCATATACTTTCTCCTCTTTCTATACCTATTAAGTTTATTATATACCGTAGATATTATAATTTCAATAAATAATCCAAATTTTCACTATTTGTAATATTTAATCAGTTTTATATTACAAAAATTAATAAATTATAAATAAAAATTTGAAACTAATATATACTGCGTTATTATAAAACTATTACATATTATTAGTTGAATTTAGTACTAATGTTAGTGCCGCAATTGGAGCAGTTTCACACCTTAATATTAGTTTACCCAAAGTTCCAATTCGAACTCCCTTATTTACTGCATACTCAATCTCTTTTTCACTAAATCCACCTTCGCTACCAATATATATATTTACATTATTAACATTAGTATCAATTATATTGTTAGTTCTATTGCCACCATGCTCATAATATAGAATACTACAACCATCTCCACCTTGATTTATTGCTTTCTCAAAGTTTAGTATATTCGTGACTTGTGGAATTATACCTCTTCCAGATTGTTTTGCTGCTTCAAATGCAATTTTATTATAACGAGTAAGTTTTTTTTCAAAAGAATTTTCGTCCATTCTTGATACACAATACTTTGTAAGCATTGGCACTATTCTAGTAACGCCCAGTTCTACAGCTTTTTGTATAATAAATTCAAGCTTATCTGCTTTTGGTAATGCTTGATACAATGTAATCAAAACACTTGGCTCAGTTTCATTTGGCTTGCTACTTAATATTTCAAGTTCAACCATATCATCAATACTAGATATATTACACTCATAATCAGTACCCTGTTTATCATTGATTATAACATTATCGCCAATTCTCATGCGCAACACCTTTGTAATATGTTTTGCATCCTCACCTTGAATGTATACTTTACCATTTTGAATATTGTCGCAAAAAAATCTTGGCATAACATTTCTCCTATTTATAATTTCTTTATTTAATGCCACTTATATAGTTTATCCAGTATAGTAATCATAATAATAATTATACTGCTTATTTCAAAATATAACAACACTAAAAACCAACAGCCCATATTAAAAATCTACCAAACAAACCTCAATATGTAGTTTGTTCAATAGATTTTTAGTAATTATTCCTCTTTATCTAGTGCATTTTTATATGGTGATTGCTCTGCAAACATTTTTACTTGAGCTGCCGCTTTCTTTAATGGTTGAAGTGTACCAGCACCACCAATACAACCGCCTTCACAAGCCATTCCTTCGAGCAAATATCCATTGCGTTTCCCAGCCTTAGCAAGCGTCAGCATCTTTTTGCAATTTGCAAGTCCCTCTGCTCGGTCAACATTAACCTGCATATCAGGATTAGTTCGTTTTATTATGCTTACTACTGCATCAGCAACTCCGCCAGCTACTGCAAATCCTCTTCCAGTTAAAGCCGCCTCTTCAACAGATCCTGTAAATTCCTCTGAAAAATCAATTTCCTTTGCTGCAAACATACCCATTAATTCTTCAAATGTAATTACAAAATCCACATCACTTTTTACGGTTTTCCTAAATGCTTCTAGTTTTTTTGATGCACATGGCCCAATAAACACAACTTTAGCATCTTCATGTTTTTTCTTTATTGTCCTTGCTGTTGCAACCATTGGTGTGATTGTATCAGAAACACAATTAGCTATTTCAGGAAAAAGTGTTTTTGCCATAATAGACCATGATGGACAACATGAAGTAGCTAAGAAAGGGAGTTCAGTAGGGACTTTTTTTACAAAATCCTCAGCTTCCTCAATTGAAACTGTATCTGCGCCTAATGCAACTTCATAAACTTCTTTAAATCCTAACTTTAACAAAGCCGCATTAACTTTATTCGGTGTTGCTAATGGACCAAACTGTCCTACAAAAGCAGGTGCTATTTCTGCAATAACATTTTCGCCTTTTTTTAATGCATCATAAGGACAATATTCAGCACATCGTCCACACTTTACGCATTTTTCTTTATCTATATGTGATTTACCATTAACTATTGAAACTGCTTTAACAGGACATACACTTGTACATGGATGCGCCATGCAATTACGGCAATTATCAGTTACAACATATGCTGTTTCGTCACAAGCATTACATGCAAATGGTATAACATTTACAAGAGGAGCTTCAAATACTCTTTCAGTTGCTATAGCCTTTGCAAAATCTCTTGATAAAGGTGCATGTTCATCTGCTCTTCTTACTGATAAGCCACATGCCAAGCGAATCCTCTCTGCAACAATTGCTCTTTCTTTAAACACGCTTTCTCGGTAAGACGCTACCTCGCCCTTAATAATTTCAAATGGTATTTCGTCAACTTTTGAATAATCATTCTCATAGCCATAGGCCAGCTCAGCTACTTTTTTGAAAACCTGTCTTCTAATATTTGTTACAGGTGTATATATCCCTCTCATCTTTGTTACCCTTCCTTATTAAAAGTTACGGTGAAACATAATGTTCACTATAGCTTTATCCTTTTGATATCATTGAAATTATTTTAGCAGTAACTATGTCACTTGTTGCTTTTTCAATACGCTCAGAGTTTATAATTACCAATGGTGAAACGTCATGGCCTGCCTTATCACATAAACACTCATTTGCAATTACTTTGATTGTTGCATCAAATCTAAGTTGATTCTTTAGCTTTTGCAAACTCTCAATTGACTCAACTATATCCATCGCACCATTCATAATACATTGAGTACAAGCACATACTCTTACTTCCAACCTTTTCATATTCGCTCCCCCTCCATTAATCTATTTTATATTATTATATCTAATTCCAATTAAGGTATCAAGTATATCCTACTAATTCTTATCTACAATCAATGTTAAAAAATTAACAATACTTTTTATTATACACTCCAAATATCATTACGTCAATACAGTGAAAGCTCATTATGACTGTGTTTTTTTATGATTTAACCCTCTTGCTTTTCAAAATTTATCACTTTATCTTTTCCGCTTCTTTTGGCTTCATACAATGCCTGATCAGCCATACTAATATATTCACAAGGGAGTATTTTATCCGTGGGGATTTTTGAGTATACACCTATACTAATTGTTAAATTCTTTTTTTGAACACAACCATCATACGGAAATTTAAATAAGCTGACAGGCTTTCTTATATTCTCCGCAAGCTCCATAACAATACTCGTTTCAAGTTCCGATACTAAAATTGCAAACTCTTCTCCACCATATCTAAATAGCATAGCAGATAAATCTTGTGTACACTCACGAATAGCCATTGAAACATATTCAATGCATTGATCTCCAATTTGATGTCCATATATATCATTAATTTCTTTAAAGTCATCTATATCAATCATAATTACGCTAAATGTTACTTGATTACAAAGGCACTGATTATATCGTTCAAGTAGTGCTGCATCTAACAATCGCCTATTGTATAAGCCTGACAAAGTATCAGTGACTGCAAGACTTTTGAGTTCCTCATTACGATCCATTATTCTTTTATTCTGTCTAAGTATAATTCGGCTTTTTTTAAAATCCAAAATTTTGTTACAATACCTGCTAAATGAAATAATTATTGCCGTTAAAACAACCGCTGTACTATTCACATAAATAGATAATACATTTGTCTTTGCAAGCTCTAATACAGTGAATAGCGTTATAAAAATTGCGTGATTTACAATTAAAATAGTTGCTGTAATCATGGGATTTTGATACACAGTTACGCAAATTACAAATATTACTAACATATAAACCGTTATATTATCTGTAATTTCCAAATCGAGAAGTGTAATAAATATACTCCAAATACTCATTATACATGTATAAGTAGCAACTAATAATTTGAAAAGTTTCACATTTTGATATATATTTTTTTTTATAATTTTTAGTATAATCAAAAACAATGATGTTACTAAAAATAATACCACATATAGTTTAAAATAAATTTTTTGCGAAAATTCATACGTAGTATTTTTCATAAAAATTGCTATAGATAATATGTTATATAATTGAAATGTTAAATTAAAATAAAGAAGAATTATACCTGCAAAAAGATTATTTTTTAGGATTTCTATTTCAAATTCACTTTTAGCTTCCTTTGTAAAGAAAAAAATAGATTGCATTTTTTCTTTAAGCTTCATCAACACCCTCCTAACTTACAAAAACTATTAACGTTTCACCTAATTATTATATCATATAACATTTATTAAAACTACATATTGAATATAAAACTGTTAACTTTGTATACTTTACCATATAAATAATTAAAAAGCGAAGGCTATCCTTCGCTTTTTACTATATCGTTTCCATTAATTTTACCAAAATTGCCTTTTGAGCATGTAATCGGTTCTCGGCTTCATCAAATATTTGATTTGCATGTAATTCAAACACTGAAGTAGTTATTTCTTCTTCTCTGTGTGCCGGCAAACAATGCATTACCATAGCATCATTTTTAGCAATTGACATAACTTTATCATTTATTTGATAATTAGCAAATATTTTATTTCTCTCATCTTTTTCATGTTCATCACCCATTGATGCCCATACATCAGTTACTACCACATCCGCGTTTTGTGCGGCTTTTTGAACATCATTTGTTAATTCAAAGCAATCATATTCCTTTGCAAAATCAGCAATTTCTTTATCAAGATTAACACCCACAGGACAAGCAATAGATACGCTCATTCCTACTTTCAAACAACCTACAATAAGTGAATTTGCAACATTATTAGTATCTCCAATAAAGCAGAGTTTTAACCCATCAAATGTGCCCTTATACTCTCTAATAGTCATAAGGTCAGCCAGAATTTGACATGGGTGACAAAAGTCAGTTAGTCCATTTATTACGGGTATGCTACCGTATTGAGCTAAATCCTCAACCTCTTTCTGAGCAAAAGTTCTTATCATTATTGCGTCACAATAACGGGATAATACTCTTGCTGTGTCGCTTGTAGGTTCTCCACGACCAATTTGCAAGTCAGACGAACTTAAAAAAAGCGCATGTCCGCCAAGCTGATACATACCAGCTTCAAATGATACTCTTGTACGAGTTGATGACTTTTGAAATATCATTGCAAGGGTTTTTCCCTCAAGTCTTTTATGTTGAATATTATTCTTTTTTTCATATTTAAGTTGGTCTGCAAGATTTAACAACTCAATGATTTCTTCCTTTGTTAAATCTAACAGCTTCAATAAATGCTTCAATGTTATTCACTCCGTTTCATACGTTTACTATCTATTACTTTAATGCTTGTTTTAAAATATCAAGTCCTTTATTAATCTCATCATATGTTATAGTAAGTGGTGGTAGTAATCTTACTTTATCTTTTGCAGTCAATGGAATTAATCCGTTTTCAATGCAGTCTTTTATCACTTCACCAGCATTTTTAGTTTTAAGCTTAATTCCCATCATAAGCCCAATACCATCAATGCTTTCCACCTCGCTAAGCTTCAAAAGCTCTGCCTTAATATACTCACTTTTATTTGTAACATCTATTAAAAAGTCATCATTGCAAACCTTGTTTATTACTACATTAGCACCAGCGCAAGCAACTGGATTTCCGCCAAATGTTGTTCCATGGTCACTAAACTTTAAAACACCACTTGTCTTTTCATCTACCAATACTCCGCCAATGGGTAGACCGCCACCCAAACCTTTTGCAAGAGTTGTTATATTAGGCTTTACTTTATAATGCTCACTTGCAAGTACCTTTCCTGTCCTTGCAATGCCTGTTTGCACCTCATCCGCGATAACAAGAATATCATGCTCGTTGCATATCTCAAATAGCTTTTGAACATATTCTTTATCTAGTGGAATAACCCCACCCTCACCTTGTATTAACTCAATCATTACCGCACAAACAGTATTTTTACAATCTGCACTATCTATTTTTTCAATTAGCTTTTCAATATCGTTTGCTTCAACATAGTCAAATCCATCTGTAAAAGGGAAAAAGTAATTGTGAAAAAAGTCCTGTCCAGTGGCTGCAAGTGTTGTAACCGTTCTACCATGAAAGGAGTTTTTTAAAGTTATTATCTTATTTTGATTACTATCATAACCATACTTATCAAAACTATATTTTCTAGCAATTTTAATTGCACACTCATTTGCTTCAGCTCCAGAGTTTGCTAAAAACATCTTGTTATATCCTGTTTTATCACAGAGGTTCTTTGCAAGTTTGACCATAGGCTGTGAATAATACAGATTTGATACATGCTGTAAAGTGTTGACCTGCTCCGATACTGCTTTGCACCAATCATCATCACAATATCCAAGTGAATTAACGCCGATACCACTTCCAAAATCAATATACTGCTTTCCATTTTGGTCATAGCACGTTGCACCCTTACCTTTAACAATTTCAACATTCTGTCTTGCATAAGTATTAACAATATAGTCTTTGTCGGCTTGTTTTATGTCCATGATAGTTCCTCCTTTAATATAAATTGAAACGGAACGACACAGGGGTCGTTCCCTACAACATATAATATAAATAACGGATATGTTTCTACGAAAACATTGTTCCTACACCCTCATTTGTAAACATTTCAATTAAAATAGAGTGTGGTATGCGTCCGTCAATGATGAATGAACGGTTTACACCTCGTCTAATTGCTTCAACACAACATTCAATCTTTGGTATCATTCCCCCACTAATTATATTTTGCTTAATAAGTGTTGGAACATCACTCAAAGTTACAGTTGGAATAAGTGTATTTTCATCATCTTTGTCACGCAAAAGCCCTCTAATATCAGTCATAAGTATAAGGTTTTCCGCTTTAAGTTCTGCCGCTATTTTAGCGGCGGCTGTGTCTGCGTTAATGTTATATGCCTGTGTATCATCCCCTACTCCTATAGTAGATATAACAGGTATATAGCCATTATCAAGTGCGTTTAATATTGGAGTAGTATCAATGTTAGTTATATTACCAACATAGCCTAAGTCAACATCACCTTTTTTCTTCTCAGCTTTAATCATTGAACCATCCATGCCACACAGTCCAACTGCTTTACCCCCGCTTTGCTCTAATAGTGCAACAAGGTTTTTATTCACCTTTCCGCACAATACCATTTGAACAATTTCCATTGTTTCTTCATCAGTGTATCTAAGCCCATCTATAAACTTGCTTTCTTTCCCGATTTTATTAAGCATATCATTTATTTCAGGTCCACCACCATGCACTAATACTACCTTAACGCCAACAAGTGATAACAATACAACATCACTCATAACCGCACTTTTCAGTTCATCACTAGTCATTGCATTGCCGCCATATTTGACTACAACTATTTTATTGTTATACTTTTGAATATATGGCAGAGCGTCAACTAATACCTCTGCTCTTAGATTATCAGAAATCTTTGCTGTCATTAAGGCATCCCCCTAGTTTATAATTAATTTAGGTGTGGTAGCTTGCATTTATTTTCACATAATCATATGTTAAGTCACAACCCCAAGCAACTGCATTTGCATTTCCATCCCCAAGTTTTACAATTATCTTTATTTCATCAGCACGCAAAATCTCTTTTACATCTTGCAGTTTGAACTCAACACCTCTACCACCTTCGCATACTGTTACATCGCCGTTTATAGATTTAATTTTAACTTGAACATTGTTTATATCAAAATCTGCATTTGCATATCCAATTGCACAAAGAATACGACCCCAGTTTGCATCTTCTCCAAACATAGCACTTTTAAACAAGTTTGATGTAATAACTGATTTTGCAACGATTTTCGCAGTTTTCTCATCACAAGCCTCACATACTGCACACTCTAATAGCTTTGTTGCACCTTCTCCATCTTGTGCAATTGCTCTTGATAGGTTCATCATTACAGCATAAAGTGCATTGACAAAAATATCAAATTCCTCTGAACGTGGGTCAGTAATCTTAATATTTTCCGCAGTTCCAGATGCTAAAACAGTAACCATATCATTTGTAGAAGTATCACCATCAACTGAAATCATGTTAAAAGTATCATTCGTTACAGCAGTTAGTGCATTCTTTAGTAAGTCATGGTGAATATCAACATCCGTTGTAATAAAGCATAGCATAGTCGCCATATTGGGGTGTATCATACCACTTCCCTTTGCCATTCCGCCAAGCGTACATTGTTTATCACCAATTTTAAAAGTAACTGCACATTCTTTTTTACAAGTATCTGTTGTTAATATTGCAATAGAAGCGTTACTGTTGCCGTCTTTTCTTAACTCTGCTTTAAGATTAGGACATGCTTTTTGAATTGGCTCAATTGGCAATATTTCGCCTATAATTCCAGTAGAAGCAACAACAACATCTGTTGGTTCAATATCAAGTTCTTTTGCAATTAACTCGCACATCATAAAAGCTTTTTCTTCGCCATCAATGTTGCATGTATTTGCATTGCCACTATTAACTATAATGGCTTGTGCTTTATTATTAGTAAGGTTTTGTTTTGTTACATATATTGTTGCACCTTTTACTTTGTTTTGTGTATAAACTGATGCGGCGTTACACATAGTTTCACTGTAAACGAGTGCTAAATCGGGTTTTGTACGATTTTTACGTAAGCCACAGTGAACTCCAGATGCTAAAAATCCTTTTGCCGCACACACTCCTCCGTCAATAAAATCATACCCTTTAAATTTTACAGTCATATTTATAACCATTCCTTTCGTACTGACTGAGAGTTTTGAGCGGTTTGGCATAGCCGAATTTCGGCAATACTCTATGCCGAAAAGCACAAAACTCTTGTTTGAAAAATTTATTTTTCAAACTTTCGCTCCTTTTTTGTCTAATGTACAAGGTACATAAAAGTTTTTTTGTATTTTCCTATAATAATAATTTAATAATCTAAATCAATCCTGTTTTTTCGTCTATCCCCATCATAATGTTCATACACTGAACCGCCGCCCCTGAAGCACCTTTTCCAAGATTATCAAAGCGTGCGGCAAGTAAAACCTGCTCATTATTACCACAAACGAAAATTTGCATATCATTTGTGTTTGCAAGGGTATTTGTCGCTAAAAAGCCGTTTTCCAATACACCTTCGCCCATAAACGGCATTACCTTTACAAAGTGCTCCCCTTCATAATGTCTTGTCATTACTTCATGCACTTTTTCTGCTGTTGCTTTTTTATTTAATGTTCTTGTAATTAAAGGAACTGATACAACCATTCCATTAAAAAAGTCATCAACAATAGGATTAAACATTGGCTTATATGAAAGTCCTGAAATCACTTTCATCTCAGAAAGATGCTTATGATTTTGCGTTAAAGCATATTGGCGTGGCGAGAAAAACTCAATCAGCTTGTTTTCACTTTCATATTGCTCAATCATTTTTTTACCACCACCGCTATATCCACTTATCGCATGAGATACAACTGGATGATGAGGTGCAATAATTCCACTTTCCACTAAAGGATATACTAATGCAATAAATCCGCTTGCATAGCATCCTGGTACTGCCACTCTTTTTGAGCTTTTTATTTTATCTCGGTGCATAGTAGAGAGTTCTGGAAATCCGTATGCCCACTCTTCATTAGTTCTATGTGCAGTAGAGGCATCAATTATTTTAACATTTTCATTTTCCACAAAACTAACTGCTTCCTTTGCCGCTATATCTGGCAAACACAAAAATGTAAAATCAGAGCTGTTAATCATTTTTTTTCGCTCTAATGGGTCTTTTCTCAATTTATCATCAATTGAAAGAATTTCAATATCAGTTCGGTTTTTAAAACGCTCATAAATTTTCAGCCCTGTCGTTCCCTCTTGTCCATCAATAAAAACCTTATACTTCATACTTCAATTCTCCCTTGCTAAATTAATGTGTTCTACTGTATTTTTTGTAAAACCTCAGCAATTTGAGTTTCAACAACTTGTTTTGCAGGTCCACCAACTACATTTCTACCATTTACACATGTATCAAGATTTATTGCATCATACACATCATTTTCAAACATGTCGCATATTCCTTTATACTGGTCTAGTGGTAGCGTTTCAAGCACTAAATTTTTATCAATGCAAAGAGCAACTAACTGTCCTGTTGCCTTATATGCATCACGGAATGGCAATCCTTTCTTCACAAGATAATCAGCACAATCTGTTGCATTTATAAACCCTTTTGCAGCTGCATTTCGCATGTTATCTTTTAAAACTGTCATTGTCCTTATCATAGGCGTAAAGGTTTCAAGACAAATTTTTGCAGTATCAACTGCATCAAAAATGGCTTCTTTATCCTCTTGCATATCCTTGTTATATGCTAGTGGTAGTCCCTTCATCATTGTTAAGAGTGTTATCAAATCGCCAAAAACTCGCCCAGTCTTTCCACGAACTAATTCTGCAATATCTGGGTTTTTCTTTTGTGGCATTATGCTTGAGCCTGTTGCATAGGCATCATCAAGTTCAATGAACTTAAACTCCCACGAACACCACAAAATAATCTCCTCACAAAAACGTGAAAGATGCACCATCATAATAGAAATTGCACTGCATATTTCAATACAAAAATCACGGTCAGATACGCCATCAAGGCTGTTTTTTGTTACATCTGCAAAATCCAAAAGCTCTGCCATTCTCATTCGATTGATTGGATATGTTGTAGAGGCAAGCGCCCCACTCCCTAGTGGCATTACATCCATGCGCTTGTCAGCATCTTTTAATCTATCAATATCCCTCAAAATCATCTGTGCATATGCCATTAGGTGATGAGCAAAAGTAATCGGTTGAGCACGTTGCAAATGTGTATATCCACTCATTACGGTATCTGTATGTTCACTTGATACTTCACATATTGTATTGACAAGTGACTTTGCTAAGTTTATTAGCATCGCCACTTCATCTTTTAAATACAACCTAATATCAAGTGCAACTTGGTCATTTCGGCTTCTTGCAGTGTGAAGTCTTTTTCCTGTATCACCTAATCTGTTTGTGAGCTCCTGTTCAACAAACATATGAATATCTTCAGCCGTCATATCAATTTCAAGTGAACCACTTTCAATATCATCCAAAATACCATTTAACCCATCAACGATTATATTAGCCTCTGTTTTATCAATAATTCCCTGTTCGCCAAGCATTGTAGCATGTGCAATACTTCCTAATATATCATGTTTGAACATTCTCTCATCAAACGATATTGAGCTATTAAAGTCATTTACTTTTGAGTCGACCTCTTTTTTAAATCTACCAGCCCACAGCTTAGCCATAATTATGACCCCCAACTAATATATTATTTAAGTTTTTTCTCATCAAGCATAGCTTTAACCTTTATTGGAAGTCCAAACAGATTAATAAATCCTGCTGAATCGTTTTGGTCATATACTTCATCCTCACCAAAAGTTGCGATTTCTTCGCTATATAAAGTATTTGGAGATGTAACTCCTGCGTTCATGATGTTACCTTTATATAATTTAAGCTTAACTTCACCGGTAACGGTTTCTTGTGTTTTATCAACAAAAGCAGAAATTGCTTCTCTTAATGGTGTATACCATTGTCCGTCATATACAATATCAGCAAATTTAAGTGCAAGTTGTTGTTTTTGATGTTGTGTTGCCTTATCTAAACAGATTGTTTCAAGCACTTCATGTGCATGATACAAAATTGTTCCACCTGGGGTTTCATATACTCCTCTTGATTTCATACCAACAAGACGATTTTCAACTATATCGCAAAGTCCAATACCATTTGCACCGCCGACTTTATTTAGGGCTTTTATAAGGTCTGCGCCTTTCATTTTAACACCATCAAGTGCAACAGGAATACCTTGCTCAAATGATACTGTTATATAAGTTGCTTTATCTGGTGCTTTTTCTGGAGAAACACCCATTTCAAGAATCTCTTCATATTTTGGCTCATTTGCTGGGTCTTCTAAGTCAAGCCCCTCATGTGATAAATGCCATAAGTTTTTATCTTTAGAATAACTTGTTTCTCTTGTAACGAGATTTAAGCTCCCATGTTCTCCATGGTGCAATAATTTTCATGGTTGGTGCAAATGCTTTTATTGTAAGCTCAAAACGTACTTGGTCATTCCCTTTACCAGTACATCCATGACAGATTGCGTCTGCGCCCTCGGCTTTTGCAATTTCAACAATTCTTTTTGCAATAACCGGACGAGCAAATGAAGTTCCCAATAAATATTTATTTTCATAAACTGCGCCTGCTTTTAATGTAGGAAACACGAAATTATTTACAAATTCATCTTGCAAATCTTCAATGTACAATTTTGAAGCACCTGTTTTTAAAGCTTTTGCCTCAAGCCCATCAAGTTCAGCTTCTTGACCCACATTTCCTGCCACCGCAATAACTTCACAGTTATTATAATTTTCTTTTAACCAAGTAATTATTATAGACGTATCAAGTCCACCTGAATATGCTAATACTACTTTTTTAATTTGATTTTTATCAATTGCCATTTTATTTTCCTCCTAAGAATTATTGTTATTATTTTTATAAGATTGTTTTTAGTATTAATCTTTATCTATAATGTATATTATACACTATTAGTTATAAAAATCAACCGTTATATGAATATTTATTCAATAAATATGTATATTCGTTGTATATAACAAATTAAAGCTATTAATTGTTAATTTAATTAGTAATATCTTTAGTATGCCTTGAAATTTTACGTGTTTACCTAATCAAAATCAAAAAATATTTACTCGCACATAATTTTTGATAATATTTTTTACAATATTTACACGTAATATAATTTTGAAGTTTTGCAATACTATTAATGTTACAAATTATTTAAACATTGTGTCTGCATAATTTGTAATACTAATGCAGAATTTAATGTTAACAAAGATCGAGAGATTTGCTTCTCTATATTTATGTAATGTGTTAAGAACCTGCATTATCAAGACAGGGATAGTATTATTCTATCCCTGTTTATTTTATTATATTATAAAGAGTTTATATTGTATGAATTTGTATTGTTTTCTTCTAAATACTATGATATACTGATTTAATTGACAAAAAATCACATGCTGTTATTTTAGTATAGTATTAATAATTGGAGGTTAACATGTTTAAAATTAAAAACAATTGTACAGACAATATATCTGATATGACTTCAGGCAATCCATATAAACTTATATTTATGTTTTCTATACCATTGCTTATAGGAAATGTTTTTCAACAATTATATAATATGGTCGACTGTATTATAGTTGGCAACTATGTTAGTGAAAAAGCATTAGCGGCAGTCGGATCTGGTTTTCCGATAATATTTTTACTTAGCTCTCTTTTTATTGGAGTTGGAATGGGTGCAACTGTAATGGTATCACAGTTTTATGGTGCAAAAGATTTTGATAACATACAAAAAACAGTTAGCACAATATATACCTTTATGTTGGTTGGTTGTATACCATTAACGATTATTGGTATTTTCATAAGCAAACCCTTACTTAAACTTATTAACGTTCCTAATGACGGCACATTAACAATGGCAGTTCAATATATGTTTGTAATTTTCATAGGAATAATCTGCACATTTGGTTTTAATATCAATGCTGGTATATTACAAGGACTTGGCGATAGCCGTACTTCTTTGTTGTTCCTTCTAATTGCTACTATTGTAAATATTATTTTGGACATACTGTTTACTGTTTGTTGGGGATGGGGTGTAATTGGTGTTGCAATTGCAACTATCATTGCTCAATTTATCTCATGGATATTTGGAATATATTACATAAACAAGCATTATGATTTCATTACTATAAATCCTTTTAAATTTTATTACGACAAAGAACTATTATATAAATCTATTAAACTAGGTTTACCTGCGGGTATTCAGCAAGCTCTATTTTCAATAGGAAGCATGATTATGAATTCGCTTGTTAATGGCTATGGTTCAACCTTTATGGCTGGATTTAATGCAGCAAATAAAATTGATACCTTTGCTTTTATGCCAATCCAAAGTTTTTCTACAGCAATAATGACCTATGTTGGACAAAACATTGGAGCTTCTAGAATTGATAGAGTTAAACAAGGAACTAAAGCAGGGCTTATATTATCTGTTGGATCAAGCATAGTAATTAGTGCTATTATATATCCACTCAGTGGCATGTTTATGAAAATGTTTGGACAAAATCCAGAAATGATTAATTCAGGAGTATTATTCTTACATCAAGTAATGCCATTATATTTTGTTCTTGCAATTAACTTTATCTATAATAATGTTTTGCGTGGTGCAGGCGAATCAATTATTCCAATGATTTCTTCTTTCGTTGCATTATGGCTAGCTAGAATACCTTCTGCATATCTTTTAGCTAATTTTCTAGGAGTAGACTATATATATTACTCTTATCCAATTGCATGGACAATAGGAACTGCTATTTCTTATATCTACTATAGAACAGGCAAATGGAAAAACAAGAGTATTATTGATGCAAAAACGGAAACAGTATAGGTGTATCATTAATTTAAAATAATGTTTTTTTCTATATACTTCTACGTTTATTTATGATATAGTAAAATTAAAATGGTGGTTTATATGGATTTTAATAAGAAATTAATTTTGTCTATTGCCTTTACAGAACTTTTTTATCTTTCATTAGCCTTATGGCTTTATTTTGGTGATAAACAAGATATGACTGGGTGGTCTGCACTAGGAATAGTCGCTTTTATCATCATATTTTCAATGCCTTTGTATAGCATCATGGCAGGAATACTTGGACAAATTTTGTTTAAAAAATTATGGCTAGGTGGAGTTATTAATTCAATAGGTTCAGCAACATTTATTGTTATTCTTTATTTTCTAATGAATAGTATAAAACCTATAGTTGTAATTTCAATTCCGCTTGTATTTATTGTAACGTTTTTAGTGTCATGCCTTACTTTATTAGTGCAAAAATTTATTATTAAAAAAAGAAAGTTGTAATATTGTTTAATAAACACTTTTGTGTTATTATGCATTAAAGTGTATATAAAAAATTTAGGAGGTAATATTTATGTGCGATGAACAAAAATTTTTCGTCTGCAAACATTGTGGTAATCTCGTTGGAATGGTAAACAATGCTGGTGTTGAAATTATTTGCTGTGGCGAGCCAATGGAAGAACTTGTTGCAAATACAACAGAAGCAGCTGTTGAAAAGCACTTACCTGTCATCACTCAATCTGGTAATTCTGTGAAAATTGACATTGGTAGTGTTGAGCATCCAATGCTAAAAGAGCATCACATTGAATGGGTATACATCGAAACAAAAAAAGGCGGACAACGCAAATGTATAGAGATTGGTGACAAACCACAAGTAGAATTTGTTTTAGTGGATGATGAATTAATTGCAGCATTTGCTTATTGTAATCTTCATGGTCTTTGGAAAACTGAGAATAAATAAAACTAATTTATCAAACAACAACCCGTTTCTGAAAAAGAAACGGGTTGTTGTTATTATTCTGGAACTGTTTCAATCATATACTAATTTCATTTTAAATAAACTTTATTTATGTTTATAAAAACTTTGATTTATGCGTTTTATAAAAATTTAATAATATTTAAAATGAAATAAGTATTACAGCTCTAATTCATTTTCTCACAACATATTTATACATAGAATATAATGTTATAGCAATATACTTTACAAAAAGATTTGGAGATAATTATATGAGAAAATCAAAAGACGAGGGATCCATTACAATATCCTGCATTGCTGACGATCAACCTGCCTGTGGGTTTATGGTCTCATTAATAGATAAATATGGTCGATGTGTTTGTGAGCAGTGTAGCAACTACAATGGTCAAGCAAAATTCTTGATTGAACGAGCAGGAAAGTATCGAATAAAAGTTGAGTCTTTTGGTAATTACAACCTAAGATCATCAAGCAGATGGAGATTATTATATTGTAATGAAAAATACCATCAAACTTTCATGTTTAACTCATATAATAAAATATTCGGTAAGTTAAAAATCACTCTAAGTGATAAAAATTATCCAGAATACAAATTAAGAAATGGAGAATATAAATTATGGCTGACATTTTAATTGGAACTGCTAATACCAACGCTAACGGCATAGCTGAATTTAGCACTTTACCACCTGGAAATTACAAATATGTTCAAACAAGTGCAAAAACTGGATATACCATTGATGCAACTCCGCATACTTTTACAGTTACTAGCGCGACTCCTATCGATGAAGATAGAACTAATTCACCAACTGAAACTGGTACACTAACTATTACAAAACATGTTGAAGGTAGCCCTACTCAAGTTCTATCAGGCGCAACATTCAAATTGATGGATAGTGCTGACAAGACAGTTCAAGCAGTTTCTGCAGCTTCTGCAGCTGATGGAACAATTGTATTTAATAACTTAATGACAATAACTGGAACACCTCAAAGCTACAAGGTTCAAGAGGTTACTCCACCAACAGATTACGAATTAAATGTAAACGTCTATACTGATAGCGTAACAGTTAGTACAAACACAGATCGAGCTGTTCCAAATACAGCTTCATTTTTAGGCGAGGCTGACATTACACTAACAGATACAAACTACACTCAATATGGACTTGATGGTGTTGAATACACTCTATACTGGGTTGACGCAACTTAATTTTATTCATCAAAAGACTGCCAATGCAGTCTTTACATAGAAAAACCTCACTTTGATTTTTCAAAATGAGGTTTTATATTTTTATAACATTAATTGCTCGCCTTCATCTTCTAATCGAACAATAGCACCAGTTGATGGAATATTTTTTGTTCTAAATCTATGAGCATTTGCGAGTGTATTTTCATCAAACACTTCTACACGCTCAATAAAGTGATTTTTCTTTACAGTCATAACCTGGACGCCCTGAGTATTTTTAGTGGTTTTTTCAGCAAGCATTGCAGAATTAAATAGCAACTTGCGTTTTGCCGTTGAAGTTAGTACATATTCCTTATCCTCTAGTGAATCAATTGCTGTCACTAACTTAAACTTATCACAATATGCGTTGCTTAATTTTTTACGTTTAGTCTTAGTTTCATATGCTGAAATAGGAACTTTTGCAACTTTACCATTATCAAAAAAGAATAACATATTACCACTATAATCTTTAGTTATCACCATACATACAATCTTTTCATCAGTGTCAAAGCTTAGTTTTGCAGGGATATAATCACCTAATACACTTGATTTAGTATCATCAAACTCACTTGCACGGGTTTTATATACCTGTTGTTTATCTGTAAAAAACAATAAATCAACTGAATTTGTTGTTTCAATATGATAAATCATTTCATCAGTTTCCTTTAGTTTATGCTCACCACTCATGCGCAATGATTGAGGAGTAATCTTCTTAAAATAACCTTCCTTAGATAAAAAGATATTAACAGGATAATCAGGTACTTCTTCCTCAAATTCTTCCTCAAGTATGTCACTCGCATAGATAAACATTGTCTTTCTAGGTTGTGAATACTTAGTTATAACTTCTTTGAGCTCATTTATTATTATTGTTTTAATTTTTCGAGGATTTGCAAGTATATCTTCCATTTCTGCAATATCAGCTAAAAGCTGTGCAATCTCTTGAGTGCGTTTCATGATATACTCACGATTTAAGTGACGAAGCTTTATCTCTGCAACATAATCAGCCTGTATTTCATCAATACCAAAACCAATCATCAAGTTTGGTACAACCTCTTTTTCCTCTTGAGTTTCACGAACAATCCTAATTGCCTTATCAATATCGAGCAGAATTTTATCTAATCCCTTTAACAAGTGTAGTTTTTCTTTTTTCTTCTTCAAATCAAAGTAAACACGACGTTTTACGCAATCAGTTCTAAATGCAATCCACTCTTCAAGGATCTCTTTTATTCCCATTACACGAGGGTATCCAGCTATTAGTATATTAAAATTACATGAAAAATTATCTTGTAGAGGTGTCATCTTGAAAAGCTTTTGCATTAACTTTTCAGCATCAACACCACGTTTTAAATCAATTGTCAATTTAAGACCGCTTAAATCAGTTTCATCACGCAAGTCAGCAATTTCCTTGATTTTATTAAGCTTAACAAGATCAACAATTTTATCCATAATAGCCTCAACTGTTGTTGTTGCTGGAATTTCGGTTATCTCAATACAGTTTAGTTGTTTATCATAATTGTATTTTGCCCGCACTTTTATGCTTCCACGTCCTGTATCAATTGCTTTTTTCAATTCTGCTTTATCATGTATTATTAACCCACCACCTGCAAAATCAGGACCTTGCAAAGTTTCAATAATATTATGATCAGGATTTTTAAGAAGTGCAATTGTAGTTTCACATATTTCTTTCAGATTGAATGGGCAAATATTACTTGCCATGGAAACTGCAATACCTACATTATAATTTACGAGAACTGATGGAAATGTAGTAGGAAACAATGTCGGTTCAGTAGTTGTATTATCATAGTTTGGTATGAAATCAACTGTATCTTTATCCATGTCCCTAAAAAACTCAGTACATATTGGTGCAAGTTTTGCCTCAGTATAACGGGATGCCGCCCATGCCATATCACGTGAATATGATTTACCAAAGTTACCCTTTGAGTCAACATATGGATGTAATAATGCTTCATATCCTTTAGATAAACGTACCATTGTATCATAAATAGCTTGGTCACCATGTGGATTAAGCCTCATAGTCTGTCCAACAATGTTTGCAGATTTTGTTTTTGTTCCTGTTAAAAGCCCCATTTTGTACATTGTATATAAAAGCTTACGATGTGATGGCTTAAACCCATCAATTTCAGGCAATGCACGAGAAATAATTACACTCATGGCGTAAGGCATAAAATTCTTCTCTAAAGTTTGAGTGATTGGTTGTTCAACCACTATGCCTGCACCTGCAATATATGCATTATTCTTTGCTTTTTTAGGAGTTTGATTTTCCTTTTTTTTAGCCATTATTCACCCTCCTATGATATATCAGCAAGCTCAATATAAGCTTGTCCGTTTTCTTGGATAAAGTCTTTTCTTCCTTGAACATCATCACCAAACAGCATATCAAACATATATGCTGTTTTTTTTGCCTCTTCCGGTGTAACCTTTATCAATCTACGAGTTTCGGGGTTCATAGTTGTAAGCCACATCATATCCGGCTCATTTTCACCAAGTCCTTTTGAACGTTGAATTGTGTATTTTGAACCCTCAACCATATTAAATATATCTAATTTTTCTTGCTCAGTATATGCAAAATATGCTCTATCCTTTGTATTTATCTCATATAACGGTGACTCTGCTATATATACCAATCCATTTTCGATTAGTGTTGGTGTAAGGCGATGTAGCATGGTTAAAATAAGCGTCCTAATATGAAAACCGTCATAATCGGCATCGGTACATATTACGATTTTATTCCAACGAAGTCCATCTAAATCAAAGCTTGATAGTTCTTTGTTAGCCTTAGAATTAACTTCTACTCCACAGCCTAATACTTTAATAATATCTGTAATTATCTCATTTTTAAATATTTTATTATACTCTGCCTTTAAGCAGTTTAATATCTTTCCTCTTACTGGAATGATTGCTTGAAACTCTGCATCCCTTGACAATTTACAAGCACCAAGTGCAGAATCACCCTCCACTATATAAATCTCACGACGAGCTATATCCTTTGTTCGGCAATCAACAAACTTTTGCACACGATTGGATAAGTCAATACTTCCTGCAAGTTTTTTCTTTAAGTTAAGCCTTGTTTTCTCGGCATTTTCACGACTTCTTTTATTTATTAAAATCTGCTCAGCAACTTTTATTGCCTCATCTGGATTTTCGATAAAATAAACCTCTAGTTGATGCTTTAAAAACTCTGTCATTGCTTCATATATAAATTTATTGTTAATAGACTTTTTTGTTTGATTTTCATATGATGTTTGAGTAGAAAATGATGATGACACAAGCACTAAACAGTCCTCAACATCAACATAGCTTATCTTGCTTTCATTCTTTAGATATTTTCCACTTTGTTTTAAATATGAATCAATTTGTGATACAAATGCTTGTTTCACAGCACGTTCAGGTGAACCACCATGCTCAAGCCAACTTGAGTTATGATAATATTGGGTCATTTTTGTTAGATTAGTAAAAACTAAAGCAACAGAAAGCTTTACTTTATATTCAGGCTTGTCCTCTCTATCCTTACCTCTTCTCTCAGTTTCCCAATATTGAGGTGTAGTTAACGTATTTTCTCCTGCAAGCTCTAACACATAATCGCTTATGCCATTTTCATATAAAAATTCTTCTTTTTCAATGCCTTCACTTGTTTCATTTCTAAACTCAAATACAAGCCCTTTATTTACAACAGCTTGGCGCTTTAACACATCTCTAAAAAACTCAGCAGTAACATCAATATCAGTAAACACATCAAGGTCTGGTCGCCATTTGAATTTTGAACCTGTTTGTTTCTTATTTGTAGTTTCTTTTCTTAATTCTCCTACAATCTCACCTTTTTCAAATCTTAGATTATATTTAAATCCGTCGTAAAATACCTCGACGTCCATATATTCAGAAGAATATTGAGTAGCACAAAGTCCAAGACCGTTCAAGCCGAGTGAATACTCGTAACTTTCGCCCTCGTTTGTCTTATATTTACCACCTGCATATAATTCGCAAAACACAAGCTCCCAGTTAAAACGTTGCTCATTATTGTTGTAATCAACCGGACATCCCCGTCCAAAATCTTGAATCTCAATAGAGTGGTCTTTGTAACGTGTTATTATTATTCTGTCACCATGTCCCTCCCTTGCCTCATCAATAGAGTTAGAGAGTATCTCGAAAATCGAGTGCTGACAGCCTTCAATTCCGTCAGAGCCAAATATAACCGCAGGACGTCTTCTTACACGGTCTGCTCCCTTTAGTGAGGATATACTTTCATTTCCATAATCCTTATTTGTTTTCTTTGGCATATGCCCTCCTGTTTAGTTGAATAAATATCGGTAAACCACACGCGTATGCGTGTGGTTTCTTACACGGCGTATGCGTGTGGTTTCTTACACGGCGTA
>DAMDCT010000004.1:0-2249 GCA_032091455.1 Oscillospiraceae bacterium
GCAAGTAATGCGAAAAAGGCAACTAAAACAGTTAGGCTTTTTAGTTTACTGCATAGATGATATGCATCAGATTGGAGGAGTTCTTGATGAAATACAGTCCTCATAACTATCAAACATTTGCAACTAATTTTATATTAGAACACCCAATCTCAGCGGTACTACTTGATATGGGACTTGGCAAAAGTGTAATAACCCTAACAGCAATTTATGACCTCTGTCTTGATAGCTTTGAAACCTGCAAAGTGCTAGTTATTGCTCCCCTTAGAGTTGCCAGAGATACATGGCCTGCCGAAATTGAAAAATGGGATCACCTAAAAGGACTTACTTGTTCTACATTATCAATCGTGAAAATGTTGATTGGCTAATAAATAAAATCAACCTGCCTTTTGACTACGATATGGTTGTTGTTGATGAGCTGTCAAGTTTCAAGTCTGCAAGTGCAAAAAGGTTTAAGAGTTTGCTAAAAGTTAGACCCAAAGTAAAACGCATTGTTGGTTTGACTGGAACTCCGTCGAGCAACGGGTTAATGGATTTATGGGCAGAGTTTAAACTTCTTGATATGGGTAAACGGCTTGGTAGATTTATCACCCACTACCGTAGCAACTTATTTAACCCCCACAAGAGAAATCAGCAAATGGTATTTTCATATAAACCAAAGGTTGGTGCTGAAGATGAAATATATCGTCTTATTTCCGATATTACTATCTCCATGAAAAGCACCGACTATCTGCAAATGCCAGAATGTGTGATTAACCGAGTGGTAGTCACTCTATCAGAAAAAGAACGCAAAGCCTATGACAGCTTAAAGCAAGACTTGGTATTGCCTCTTAAGGACGAGGAAATTGATGCAGTTAATGCTGCGGCTCTATCAAATAAACTGTGTCAAATGGCAAATGGTGCTGTTTATGGTGATGATAAAAAATTTTTTGAAATACACGATAGAAAGCTTGATGCTTTGGAGGATTTATTGGAATCTGCCAACGGCAAGCCGGTTTTAGTAGCATACTGGTTTAAGCATGATTTAGAAAGAATTAAAAAACGATTCAAAGTTCGTGAGATTAAAACTTCACAAGACATCATCGACTGGAACGACGGCAATATTTCCGTTGGTGTTATCCACCCTGCCTCAGCAGGACATGGGCTTAATCTCCAAAGCGGTGGCTCTACCCTTATTTGGTTTGGACTGACGTGGAGTTTGGAATTATACCAACAAACCAACGCCCGTCTTTGGCGACAAGGTCAAAATGAAACAGTTGTTATCCACCACATCATAACAAAAGACACCATTGATGAAAATATCATGATAGCACTCAGCAGAAAAGAAAAAACACAATCTGCTTTGATTGATGCAGTTAAAGCTAATTTGCAAGGAGGTTCACAATGACCGATAATTATCAAAATTTAAAAAATGCCATTATTTTACAAGCAGTTAAGGATTACAGAGATGCTGAAACGCCAAAAACAAAATCAGCTATAATACGATTTATTCGGTCTGACTGGTTTAAAGCACTGACAGATTTAGAACCTGAAATGCTAATTAAAAAGCTACAAGAGGAGGAATGTTCTGATGACCACTAAAGAATATTTATCACAGGCTTACCGTCTTGATTTAAGGATTAACAGCAAAATTGAGCAAGTTTCATCTTTAAATGCACTTGCAACAAAATGCACCTCAGTTATTACTGATATGCCGATAAACCCTAACAGAGCAACCCCTAGTATGGCTGATGCTATTGATAGAATCATTGACCTTCAAGCGGAGATTAACAATGACATTGACACCCTAGTGAATTTAAAACAAGAAATTGTAACAGCAATTAAAGACATTACAAACCTTGAATATCAAACCCTATTAGAAAAAAGGTACTTGTGTTTCTTATCATGGGAAAGGATAGCAGTGGCTATGGGTTATGACTTGCGATATCTTCATAAGCTACACAGCCGAGCCTTAAATGAGTGCAAAATACCAAATCAAATAAAAAGAGGACACTAAAAGACATAGAAAGACACAATAGCTTTATGTTATTATCAGAATAGAAAAATAGCATAGAGAACAAGCCATCGCAGAAAAATCTGTGGTGGCTTTCTTTATGCCCAAAAGTGAGGTGAACTCTGTGCCATACAAACCAAAGAAATCCTGTAGCTTTAACGGTTGCAGTGGGCTCTGTGAAAACAATAAGCAGTACTGCGTTGAGCATCAAAAAGTAATAGACAAACAATACAACAAATATGAACGTGATCCAAACACA
>DAMDCT010000004.1:2259-9148 GCA_032091455.1 Oscillospiraceae bacterium
CACAAGTAAACGCTACGGTCGTGCTTGGAAACGCATTCGTGATAGTTATATGAAAGCACACCCACTTTGTGAGGAATGTGAGAAGCATGGAAGGACAACCCCAGCTAAAGAAATACATCATATCATTCCAATATCAAAAGGTGGTGGCAATGAAACGGATAACCTTATGGCTTTGTGTAAGTCCTGCCATTCACGTATTACTGTTGAGAGTGGTGACCGATGGGGGAGGTCTAATCCCTAAAATTAACAAAAATGGTTATCGGCAAAGGGTGCTGTATTAAAAAATGCAGTTTCAAACGAGGGAATAGCCCACACACAAAAGCGAGGTGATAATTTTGGCAAAGGATGGTACAAATCGTGGCGGTGCTCGTATCGGTTCGGGTGCAAAAAAGAAAGCTATAGCCGAAAAAATCGCCGAGGGTAATCTTGGCGGTAGGAAGTTGACAGTGATGGAATTTGGCAATTCCGAAGGAAATGCTGGATTCATCTCAGACCTTAAAGGTCAAGCAATGCCTGAACCAAATAAAATGCTCGCGACTGTGCAAAAAGATGGTAAGACACTTGTTGCTAGTGAAATATATAAAGCAACATGGCAGTGGCTGAAAGAACGTGGTTGTTCAACCCTTGTTTCCCCACAGCTTTTGGAACGTTATGCCATGAGCGTGGCAAGGTGGATTCAATGTGAGGAATGTATATCTGAATAAGGTTTCTTGCAAAGCACCCTACCACAGGCAACGCAATTCAAAGTCCATATGTGGCGATGAGTCAAAACTTCATGGCACAGACCAACCGTCTGTGGATGGAGATTTTTCAGATAGTCAAGGAAAACTGCACAGGTGAATACAGCAGTACAAATCCCCAAGATGATGTGATGGAGCGGTTACTCTCTGCTCGGAAAGGAAAATAATTATGTTAATTGAGAAACTGAAAACTGAACAGCTTATACCCGCAAAATATAACCCTCGTAAGGATTTGAAACCGGGTGATGCCGAGTATGAAAAACTGAAACGCTCTATTGAACAGTACGGTTATGTAGAACCTGTTATTTGGAATAAAACCACTGGCAACGTTGTGGGCGGACATCAGCGTTTAAAAGTTTTACTCGATATGGGTATTACTGAGGTTGAATGTGTTGTCATTGAAATGGACGAGGAAAAAGAAAAGGCGCTCAATATTGCACTCAATAAAATTAGTGGCGATTGGGATAAGGATAAATTGGCTTTGCTTATCTCAGATTTGCAAGGTGCGGATTTTGACGTGTCGCTTACTGGTTTTGAACCGTCAGAAATTGACGACCTTTTCAAAGATACACTTAAAGATGGCATTCACGATGATGAGTTTGATGTAGATGCCGAACTGAAAAAGCCTGCTGTTACAAAACTGGGTGATGTTTGGATACTTGGTCGACACCGTCTTGTTTGCGGTGACAGCACCAAAGCTGATACCTTTACCACTCTGATGGACGGCAAACTCGCAAATCTTGTAGTCACAGACCCTCCGTACAATGTGAACTACGAGGGTTCAGCAGGTAAAATTCAAAATGATAATCTTTCGGCAGATGCCTTCTTTCATTTCCTTTTTGACAGCTTCAGCAATATGGAAAAGGTTCTAGCAGATGATGGTTCAATCTATGTTTTCCATGCAGATACAGAAGGTTTGAATTTTAGAAAAGCATTTTCTGATGCAGGATTTTATTTAAGCGGTACTTGTATTTGGAAGAAACAATCATTGGTATTAGGACGCTCGCCATATCAATGGCAACACGAACCGATTCTCTTTGGTTGGAAGAAGAAAGGCAAACACAATTGGTATTCTGATCGCAAGCAAACGACCATATGGGAATTCGACAAGCCGAAAAAGAATGCCGATCACCCAACTATGAAACCAATTGCACTGCTTGCATATCCGATTATGAATTCAAGCTTTACCAACTGTATCGTACTGGATCCTTTTGGTGGAAGTGGCTCAACACTGATAGCCTGTGAGCAAACAGATCGGATTTGTTACACTATTGAGTTAGATGAGAAATACTGTGACGTTATTGTTAATAGAATTATAAATCAAGTTCAGAGTAGCGATGATGTGTATTTAATAAGGGATGGTAAGCAAATCTCATATAGAGATGCTTTAGTGTTATCTACACAAAATTCTACCGAATAAACATCACATTATTCTCTACAGAAAACGCACGAAATGACTTGCTATTATGTGCCTTTAGAGTGAATATGTGATTACCGAAAAGAAAGGTGGATTTCGAATGAAAATCAAATTTAATGTAAAAGGCAGCGAACGCAAAAACCTTGTGAATGCAGTCGAAGATTTACTTGAAGTAAAACCAATTTATCAAGGCGCACCAACTTTCGCTTATAAAATTAAGGATTTTACAGTTGATAAAAACGGTACGCTCTTTCTTGATGACAGCACCGACAGCGCAAACGTACTTGATGGTTTAGTTAGTCGAGGGTTTATCGCTGAGGAAACAGAAAACGCGACACAGGGCAACATTGGGCTTGTAATCGAGCTACTGTTGCAGGGTTTCACCGACACAGCACTTTTAAACCTTGAACGACTTGTTGAAAGCAAAAATTTGCTGATAAAAAAGGCTCTAGGTGTGAACAACTTACCTATCATAAAAACTGAGGACAGAGTTTCGTTTCCATGGTTTTCATCCGAAACAACAGCGGATGAAGTAAAAGCCTACACACAATTTATTTGTGCATTATGTGAAATGGCAAAATCGCAGAAACGCATTACAGCCACACCAAGACCAGTAGATAACGAAAAATATGCATTTCGCTGTTTCATTTTACGACTGGGTTTTGTCGGAACAGAGTATAAAACGGAACGCAAAATTCTGCTTTCCAAGCTAACAGGTAGTTCTGCTTTCAAAGCGCCGAAAAGTGAGGTGAACGATAATGAATAACTTTCCATCAAGAGAAATTGTGGAGTCTATCAGAAAACGCTATCCCAAAGGCGCTCGCGTAAGACTACTACGAATGAACGACCCATATACAAATCTTGAGGTTGGTGATGAGGGTACAGTTATTTCAGTTGACGATATTGGAACAATCCATGTTTCTTGGGATAAAGGTGGCTCTCTAGGGGTTGCTTTTGGCGAGGACTTATGTGAAAAAATAAAGCTATAATCTACACAATTTACAGCGAAAATACACTTTAGAAGATTGTGTAGTTTATGCGACTAATTAACTGGATATATACCTCTTTTAGAGTTAATATGTGACTACAACAAGGGAAACACACACTTTTGAAAGGGGCAAAACACTATGTTTACAACAAAATTTGGCATAGAAATAGAATTTACAGGAATTACAAGAAGTAAGGCGGCAGAGGTTACTGCCAAACACCTAAACGGTGCATTCGAGAGAACCTACGACAGCTACGATACCTACAAAATTACCTCACAGGACGGACGAGTATGGAAATTGATGAGCGACGCCTCAATAAATTGCCAGAAAAAAGAAAACGGCAGAAAGGTTTCAGCCACCAAAGAATACAGCGTTGAGCTAGTAAGTCCAATACTTTCCTACAAAGAGGACATCGAAACCTTGCAGGAACTTGTTAGACAGCTACGCAAGGCAGGCAGTTTTGCAACAGAAAATTGTGGAATTCACATTCACCTTGACGGAGCAAACCACACAGTTCGCAGTATTAGAAATTTCGTTAATATAATTGCAAGTAAAAACGACCTTTTCTACAAGGCACTCCAAATCGCACCACAGAGAATGAGCTACTGCAAAAAGATGGATGAGGTTTTGGTGAATAAAATTAACAATAAAAAACCGACCACAATGAGAAAACTTGAGAACCTTTGGTACGAGGGCTACAGCGAAAGCACCAATCGCCACTACCATTCAAGCAGATATCATTTTCTAAACCTGCACAGTTTTTTCAACGGACACCACACAGTTGAACCTACCTCAATCAAATAGGATTTATCGGTGAGGATTTTGCAAACTGCAGAGAACATTTGACCGCCCACCTTGGAGGGTCAGCAGCTTGGCGATTTCTGGCAGCCTGAACGGTATCCAATAATGAAGGAGTAAAACAATAATGAATAAGATACTTTATATTGCCTATGGTTCTAATTTAAACTTAGAGCAAATGGCACAGCGTTGCCCCACAGCAAAGCCTGTCGGAACAACGAACTTAAAGGACTACCAATTACTTTTTAGGGGCGGACGTGGTGGCTCTGTGGCAACCGTGGAGCCAATGAAAGGTGCAAGCGTTCCTGTGTTGGTGTGGGAAATTACCCCAGCAGATGAAAAGGCACTCGACCATTACGAGGGTTTCCCATTCCTTTACCGCAAAGAAATAGTTCAAGTCGAGTTAGAAGGCAAAAAGGTGCAAGCCATGGTATATATTATGAACGAAGGAAAGCCACTAAAGAAACCCGGCTGTTATTATTACAGCATTATTTTGGAGGGATATACGAGTGCAGGCTTTGATGTAGCCATTTTGAAAAAGGGTGTCGAGGATTCAATTGATGTTTTATAAATTAAGAAGTGTAGCAAATATAAATAAAAAAGTGTAGCACCAAAAACCATATAGATGGTGGAAAATAAAACTAAATCAGACAAAAATTCAGGAACTGCTACGGCGGTTCCTTTTCTCGTGCTATTTTTAGGAGGTGGTGGCAATCAGAAAGCTAAAGAAATACACTCCAACACAGTTCAAAGCGAGTGATTGCGTATACAATAAAGCCGCCGCCGACTATGCTGTTGCTTTTGTTGAATCCCTAAATCACACCAAAGGCACTTGGTCGGGTAAACCTTTTGACCTTATTGATTGGCAGGAGTGAATTATCCGAGATTTATTTGGAACGCTTAAACCCAATGGCTTTAGGCAGTTTAATACTGCATATGTCGAAATACCGAAGAAAATGGGGAAATCTGGGCTTGCGGCGGCTATCGCCCTGCTCCTTACTTGTGGTGATAACGAGGAGCGAGCCGAGGTATATGGCTGTGCTGCTGACAGAAACCAAGCATCCATTGTTTTTAATGTGGCTGCCGATATGGTACGAATGTGTCCGGCACTTGCAAAACGAGTGAAAATTCTTGACTCCATGAAAAGGCTCATTTACCAACCCACAGGCAGTATTTATCAAGTTCTATCCGCTGATGTCGGCAATAAGCATGGATTTAATACCCACGGTGTGGTATTTGATGAACTTCATACTCAACCAAACAGGAAATTATATGATGTTATGACCAAAGGCAGTGGTGATGCTCGAATGCAACCACTGTATTTTCTTATCACCACCGCTGGAGATAATCAAAACAGTATCTGTTGGGAAGTTCACCAAAAAGCGTTAGATATTTTAAATGGCAGAAAACACGACTCTACTTTTTATCCTGTCATTTATGGTGCAGCTCCTGAGGACGATTGGACAGATCCAAAAGTGTGGAAGAAAGCAAATCCATCTCTTGGTATTACGGTCGGTATCGACAAGGTCAAAGCCGCCTGCGAGTCGGCAAAACAAAACCCCGCAGAAGAAAACTCTTTTAGGCAACTTCGCCTTAACCAATGGGTAAAACAGGCTATTCGTTGGATGCCAATGGATAAATGGGATAAATGTGATTTTGCTATTGACAAAGATAGTTTGAGCGGAAGAGTATGTTATGGTGGACTTGACCTTTCATCTTCAACGGATATTACAGCGTTTGTACCGGTCTTTCCTCCCGTAGACGAGGATGATAAATACACTGTACTTCCGTATTTTTGGATACCTGAGGAAACACTTGACCTACGTGTTCGGCGTGACCATGTAAATTATGATATATGGAAAAAACAAGGTTTTCTACAAACCACCGAAGGTAATGTGGTGCATTACGGCTTTATCGAAACCTTTATTGAGGAACTAGGCAAGGTTTACAATATCAGAGAAATCGCCTTTGACCGTTGGGGCGCTGTACAAATGGTGCAAAACCTTGAAAACCTCGGTTTTACTGTCGTACCATTCGGTCAAGGTTTCAAGGATATGTCACCACCAACCAAAGAATTAATGAAACTAACATTAGAACAGAAAATTGCACACGCAGGTCATCCTGTTTTGCGTTGGATGATGGATAATATCTACATTCGCACCGACCCCGCAGGCAATATTAAGGCGGATAAAGAAAAAAGCACTGAAAAAATAGATGGTGCAGTAGCAACGATTATGGCACTCGATAGAGCAATTCGGTGTGGAGGGGGAGAGGGTGGAAGTGTTTATGATGAGAGAGGGATATTGGTGTTGTAAATAATTTCAAAGTGTAGTATGATAACAGTAACAATATTTTATATTATTGGTAGGGGATATTTATTTATGATATTGAAAAGGAGTGGTAAAATGAACATAGCTATAACATGTTCAGGTTGTGGAAATGAATTTATTTTCACTGAGAAAGATCAGTCATTTTATATTCAAGAAGGGTATAATCCACCTAAAAGATGTAAATCTTGCAGAAAAAGTAGTGAAACTATTACATCCACTAATCTAAATTATAAGACAAGTAGTTATTTTAAAAATGCTCAAGTATTTGGAGCAGGAATTGATGTTCATCAAGAAAAATAAGCTTTTTTATTTGTTGTGTTTATAGTACATTAGAAGATAGTATAGACGTTTCAACGAGCTTTTTTAAGAAACTCATAGTTTTATTCGCACCGACCCTGCTGGAAACATTAAACCAGACAAAGAAAAATCAACCCAAAAGATAGACGTGGCAGTTGCTACCATAATGGCTGTAGATAGAGCAATAAGAAATGACGGGAATATTGGTAGCGTTTATGATGAAATAGGGATATTGGTTTTGTAACCGTGTATAGCCATTGTTGGCTATACACAATGTTTAGCGATTTAGAATTATTTGACAGTTGCATAATTAGTATT
>DAMDCT010000004.1:9158-17973 GCA_032091455.1 Oscillospiraceae bacterium
ATTATTAGGAGGTGATCGACCTGTGAGAAAAGAGAGCTATTATAATTGGCTTATATCGGATTTTGGTGTGACTAGAAAAACTGCAACTGACTATGCTTCATCTGCAGAACGTATTGAACTACAGTGCAAAATATCTAATAGAGAGTTTGACCTTGATGTTGAGTATAATAAAGATAGGGGAAGACATATTTTAGAGTTGCTAGAATATAATGATCCAAATAACATTCAACCTACAAAAATGAGTATTAAATTCAAAAAAGGATCTAATATTCATAGGGTAATGGGTAGTTTGAGAACAGCAGTTAAAACTTACATGCTGTTTTCTGCAAAAGTAGCAAGAAATTAATTTTTAAAGCACCTCGTAGCAGGTGCTTTTATTTTACCCATTTTTAAGGAGGTAACATAGCTAAATGGAAATTACATTGCTTGATTTTACTTGCGGAAATTATAAAAAGTTTTAAATCTATAATAAACCAATAACCGTTGCATCTAAATTAAGTTGCAACGGCTTTATATGGCTTTTTTCAATCAAGTATCTTAATCTGTCGGTTATGTATCTTAACAAGGCCTTCGTCTTTCATTTGTTTTAATTTTCAAAAAACAGATGCTCGTTGAATTCCGAAATAATGCGCTAATTATTTTTTGCTAACCAACAGCGTGATTATTTTTGAATTTTGCTCTACAGATAATTCATTAAAGTAGTTTATTAAGTTTTCTCGCAATGCTTTTTGTTTGTATATGGTAATCTTTTTATTCATGCCCTGCGAGTTCAAGGAAATACTTTTTATGAAATTTATTGCGAACAGATAGTCGTGTAATAGCAATTGTATGTCGCTTTTGTTGATATGCAACATTTCTATGTATTCGGTACAATAGATGTTTATAGGTTAATAATTTGCATTACCAAAAAGCAGATTCGCACAGATAATACTTTTTTTTAAAACTCAAACATTACATTACTTGAGCCGTTTTTAGACAGTGAATAGGCAACCAAGCCCCCCGGACAGTACGATATCCACACTTTCGTAGTAATCAAAATTAGCTTAAACTGTGACCCAACTGAATTGCAAAATGTAATTAATTTAGCTTTTTTATTACTCCCATTTAAAAAATTTAATTGCGATTGTTGAACAAATAATTGTGATAACAATCATTATGACTATTGGTAGTATTGCATTACCCACAGGCAATCCAAGTGTAGCGGATTTCAATATCTTTATGCCTTGTGTAAGCGGTAAAATATCAACAATTTTTTGCATTGCAGTTGGCATTACTTCATAAGGTAAGGTTGCACCGGAAAAAATAAGCATAGGAAAATACAGTAAACTTGCAATAATCCCTGCTACTTTAGAGTTTTTTGAAATACCACCTACCATCATACCGATGGAAAACATTGAAATCATAACTAAGAGCCAACCGAGTATAAACTGAAAAATGCTGCCTTGCATACGAAATTTGAAAAATACAGTTGCAATAACAAACAGGGTAATTAATGATACTAACGAATAAAGTGCGTAGATTGTTACCTGAACAAGTAAAATGATCGTTGGTTTTATAGGCGTTACCTTAAATCTTTTTAAAATATGCTTGCTGCGATAGTCTGAAATAACTAATGGCAGTCCCATAACTCCACCCGCACAGATAGCAATAGTAGCTATTGCTCCAAATGACTGCTCTAAAAATGTGTAATCAGCACCAGTAAAGGCTGGCTTGTTACCGTAAATAATTCCAAGTACCACCAGGACAATAATTGGCATGCAAATAGCGAAAATAAACATATCCATGCCACGAAGTGAAAGTTTGATTTCTGTTTTCAGCATTGTACTAAATGTTTTCATTTTCTACTGCCTCCTCATCTGTGTACCAAAGATAAGCGTCTTCAAATTTATCATAAGGACTTTTTGTTATAGCATCTTCAATCGTACCGTAAAACACTGAATTACCTTTTTTAAGTATGCATATTTCGTCACAAAGCACCTCGACCTCATCCATGAAGTGAGAAGTTAAAAGAATAGTTCGTCCTTCATTTTTTAACTCCTGTAAAATCTGCCAAACATCTCGTCTTGCCCGTGCATCAAGACCTGTTGTAAGCTCATCAAGAAAAACAACCTGTGGACTCGGAATTAGTGCAAGAATAATAAATAACCTTTGCTTTTGACCACCAGAAAGCTCCTTCACTAGGGCTTTAGATTTGTCGGCAATGCCGAATTTGTTAAGCAAAATACTATAATCGGTAGGATTCTTATAAAGAGATGACGTCACTTCACAAAGCTCTCCAACACGAATGTTCTCTTGATAATTTGCTTCTTGAAATTGAACACCAACCTTTTGGAATAACTCTTTTCGGTTTGATTTTGGATTTAATCCTAAAATTGAAACTGTTCCGCTTTCCATAGGTTTTGTTCCAAGCATACATTCAATTGTCGTGCTTTTACCTGCCCCATTTGCTCCAAGCAATCCAAAATTAGTCCCTTTTTTAATAGTAAAGCTTAAGTTAGTTACTGCTTTTAGCTGTCCGTATGATTTTGATAGGTTTTCTACTTTAATAATATCTTCCATTTTCATATCCTCCTTTTTGTAATATAAAAAGAATAACACCAAACAAAAGTCTGGTGTTAAAGTGGAGGGTTTGAGTATTTATTTTTCATTTCGTAAAGCATTGATTTTATAGAAATTGCATTTTCTTTTGCATTTCCCAAAGATACAACTAGCCTATCACAGGCAGATATAATCTCTTCGTTATAATCTGGCGTATTCAATACTGCGCTGATATCGGCTTTAGAATTTCTATCAAGCTCATTTGTCAAACGGAGAATTGCAGAAAGGGAATAGTTGGCACATTTAAGTGAACGGATAATTTTAAGTTTTCTGATATCTTCATCGGTATAAACACGATATCCGTTTTCCTTTCGTTTGACTTTAAACAGTCCATTCAATTCCCAATTTCGTAGAGTATCCATTGATAATCCAAGTATACCCGATACTTCTTTTCGCTTTAAGGTGTGCTCGCTTTCTTGGATATCTCCCTCAAGTAGTTTTTTTACTATTTCAACCGCTTCATTGGCATTGCGAATTTCATTATGAACTGAGTAGATATATTCTTCTGTTAGTTTAATTGCTTTATCAAATTCACATGATGCTGACAGCTTAACAATAGAAACTGCTTTCTTACGCAACCCGTTTTGAAGTACCTCAATCTGAAAAGCTGTACGAGCCAGTTTAAACTGCTCAATATGCAAATTCGTAAATACACGATAGCCGTTTTCTTGACGCATAGGTTTTGAGATTAGACCTACATCCTCGTACATCCTCACCGTGTTCGGATGTATACCAATTATCTTTGCAACTTGATTCGTTGTATAAGTGTTTTCTATAAAATCACCAACTTTCAACAGGGAGAAGTATTTTTTGTAATTTTATCATAGTAAAAATGTTTCTTCAACAATTTAAATATGAATAGAGGATAGAAAAATGGTGAAGCTGAAATTCGCTCACCGTCCTTTTGCAAGGATACTCTGGACTATTTTGGGGATATAATAAACCAAGAACCATTCACTGCCTATTTCCAAGAATACTCATCACTATAATACTAGTATTATAATAATGAGGTAAAACAACCTTGCCATTTATGGTTTGGTTGCCCTATAGTAATTATTTTTCAACTAAAGAGTTTTCTATAGCTTTTCTGATTACTTTACTTGAAATAGTTGCTCCGCTGATCATATCAACATCTGTCGTTTGTTTTGCGATAATATTACTAATGATGCTTTCTGCAGCACTGCCTTTACCGTTTTGGTGTTCAATTAATTTTATATCAGTTATCTTTTCATCTTTTATAGTAGTTTTTACTTTGACAAATACAAGTCCTGCTTTAAATTCACCTGTATATGTTCCGTCTTTGATTGAAGATATATTAATATCAGTAAAAGTCATTGTAGAAAGAGTTTGTTCTCCGTTTTTTAACTCTGACACAATATTTATAAATAAAATTACAATAAAAGCTAATAAAATCAAAACTATAGATAAAACAATAAGTTTAGTTTTATTCTTCTTGTTCAAAATCAAAAAATCATTCCTTTATAAGTTTTTCGGCAAATCTAACAGCACCATTTATTTCTTCTTTGTTTGGATGAGAGAAAGCCATAAACAGAAATCCGCCTTTACAAAGATATTCTTCTTTTAGTACCTCAATACCATTTAAAGCAAGTGCATCACGAATAGTCTTTTGAGGTACAACTTTTGTAGAAGATGTTATTAGTGCAACTTTTTTCACTTGTTTTGAGGATAAACTTTGAGTAAATTTTAAAAGTTCAGGACTGCAATCTCCTCCATAAATTCCGCTCACTATGTACAGTAGGTCACAATCTCTAATTTTTGGGTTTTCTTTAACGCCATGTGCGGTTATCCCAAGCTTTTTTGCAAGGGATGATGCAATTTTTTTACTATGACCTGTCATTGTGGCATAAATGATTTCTGTTTTCATTTCAAATTTTCCTCCATATTTTCAAGATTTTTGTATATTTTTTGTTGGGCTTTATTCATTACTGCAATTTCATCATCAGTAAGGTTTTCAAACATCTTGGCTATAAAGCGTATAGAATTTTGGTTATTATCTTGGTTCCATTTTACCCACTTATCTGTTGTGAAAATACGCATAGCTCGCAAATCCCTGCTATCGTTTTCAATACGGATAAAGCCTTTAGATTCGAGCTTCGATATAAGCTGTTTAGTGTTTTGGTGAGATGAATCACATATTTTTGCAAGCTGTTTTAAGGTTGGTGGTTCATTAAACAATCCAATCATCATAGCGGTTAGCCATTGTTTAGCTGTAAGCTGTTTAATATCGTTGTCCATAACTGTTTGCAAGCGATTAGATAGCAAAAATATATTTGCAAAAATAATATACCGTTTATCCATCTTTTTAAAATCGTACATTTTATTATCCTTTCTTAGGTAATATATTACTCATAAAGGTATTATATTACCTTTATTTTAGTTTGTCAATGTTTTAACATAAAAATAAAAATCATCTCACCATTTTTACAAGAATACTGTGAACTATATTGGGTATGTAGCAAAGTTTACATTGTTTGCCTTTTACTTCAATTTTTGTTTATATTGAGTATAGCATTAACTTAGTATTTAGGGTATGCTTTGGAAAGCAGTGAAACAGCAGAATATATGAACTGATGACGGTTCTCAAAGGTATCGCTGAAATTGAGTTGCGTTGCCTTATTAAAGTTTCCTCAGCGTGGAGTATGCCCATATAAATGCGGTAACGAGCAAAACAACCTTCAATAACAAATGCAAATTTTTCACAGGGGAAAATAATCTCAGCTCACTTACCAAGTTTAAAAAAAATTGTTCTAAAAGGTAAGTGTAAGATAAATTTTAAATTACCTATTGACTATTACATTATGGTATACTATACAATATAAATGGGCTCAAAAATACATATATATGTGAGGAAATAATAATGTTAAAAATAGGTGATTTTCCAAAACTATAATGTATTTTTAAAAACTTTATCTGAGCGATATGTTGCAAGCGTAAGAAAAATAACCCCTTCTTATCAGCAAGAGGGGATGCTATGGGGTATCTTAATGAAGGAAACTGCAATGCTCAAGATGCAACCCTCTAATAATCGCTACAGTCTTGCAATTTTCCACGACGAGGTCTATAAGGATAGTGACGTGGATGTTGAAATTCAAGGAACTGTAAAGGGTAACTATCAAAACACAGAAAATGTTGTGTTTAAAACCGTTCCTGCTATTGAAATTGCGTCCGCTACTTATAAGGGGAGCTACGAGCAACTCACTGCTGTGAACCATGTGGTTGCTAACTGGATGCATGATAACGGATATGAATTCAATGGAGCTATGTTCTGCATTTACCATGTCAGCCCTCATGAAACACAAAATCCAGATTAATATGTAACCGAGGTTTGCTATCCCGTTAAAAAGAAATAATGTAATTTTAAAGATGCCGTCTGCTGAAAATGCAGGCGGTGTTTTTATGAAATGAGGTAAAAATCAATAGTTTGCAGTTTGCAGATTGCTTGCTGTTTATGAACAAAGGACTTGTACCATAGCAAATGAAGATGGCAGTATGAGTAAAGAAACCCATTGTATTCGAGCTCTTAACCTTACATCACATGAAATCGAATGTATTATTTCATCTGCTACAAGGTGAAAATAGCGTGTGGATTGTGATTAATTATATTTAGTTAATTGCACATCAGGAGATGAGTGTCGTTTTTCACATTAAATAGAGAATAGCTTATTAAATCAGATTCTTTTAATAATTGGAATATTATATGAGGCTAAGGCTAATAATACGAAAGGAGCTAAAAATATGGGTATTGTAAATGACGTAACCAATGATTATCTGAAGTGCATTGACGCTTGTAGTCGTTGCACTCAGGTTTGTTATGAATGATTTGATGCATGCCAAAACGAGGTCGATGTATAAGCTAGATGAAAATGCATTGAAATACTCGCTGAATGATCTAGAATGTGAGAAGTGTCTGTGGTATGAATGTCCTCAAACCCAACTTACCAAAAGATCATTGCAAGCTTTGCGCAACAGTCTGTGATGCATGCGCTCAGGAATGCAGAAGCATGCCAGGAAAGTAAACGAATAAGATTTAGAAATCTGAGGTGATTAATTTTGCAAAACGATATAATTAATGCGATATTGCGCTCTTTCACGGCATTTGTTTTAATATTAGTAGTAACGCGCATTTTAGGTAGAAAAGCAATCGCACAAATGACATTTTTAGATTTTGCAGTAGCAATAACCCTTGGGTCTATCACTGCGAATATTGGTATAGCTGGGGACAACGCATTTCATACTGCAATAACAGTATTAATCACATTTGGTTTTCTAGGTTATTTAAACGACGTTTTCCACATTAAAAGTTTACGATTTAATAAGTTGGTTAACTCTGAACCAATAATTCTTATTCAAGATGGTTTAATAAATGAAAAGAATATGGAGAGGGGGCGAGTATCAATCAATGAATTAAACTCACTTTTAAGGGATAAAAATATTTTTAATATATCTGAAGTGCATTATGCTATAATGGAAAATTCAGGAACCCTATCTGTGCTACCTAAAACTGAATATAAACCTTTAACTCCTAAAGACATGCAAATAAAAACACTTGTAGGTGGACTCATAAAAGATATTATTGTTAATGGTGATTTAATGAGGGAAAATCTTAATTCAACAAATCTAACTGAATCATGGTTATTAAATCAATTGAAACAAAATGCTATAAATGATACGAATGAAGTTTTTTAAGCCGGATTGGCACCTAACGGAAGCTTATATATTTCAAAAAGGTCAAAGCAAAATACAGAAAGGCATGGCCAACACGGTATAGAATGAGGAAACCAATGCAACGGATGTGAAAACAGCTGAATGATAGATGGGAGACTTTTTTGTTTAAAAAAGGAAGTCAAGATGAATCAACAAAAGTTTATAAGTAGGAGAATACAAATGGAAAACAACATATTACCACAAACAACAAAAAAATCAGCAATGCATACCTGCAACAAGGTAAACCAAGATATTAGAAACAAGACAGTTTGTTGTATAAAGAAATATATAGATAGTAACGAAGTTTTACTTTCTGAAAGAATTAGTAAACTAAATTCCGAGTGGGATACTGAGAGAGTTTTGGAGACAAACGCTGCATCTATAATCCTTTTATGTTCAATTTTAGGGTTTAGAAAAAAAGAACAAAATTATTATGTTTTGAGTGGAATAGTGGGATTCTTCTTGTTAATGCATGCATTGAATGGTTGGTGTCCTCCCTTACCTATAATCAGGAAAGTAGGAGTGCGTACAGCGGAAGAAATTTTTATAGAAAAATCTGCATTAAAACAGATAAGAGGAGACTTTTCAGACAATGTTATTGAGTCGAACAAAGTGCTTGAAAATGCAGAAAAATAATTAATATTAGAAATACAAAACAAGGTCTATTTTGAATATACATTGCATAGAGGCTAATTTTCTCACTAATATTGCTTACCAGTTCAAGAAATATTTCAACGTCATACACGATCTTAATTTGCTCTGCAATATCATGCTGATTCATCCCACAGTAGTATAGAGATAATATTTCTTGTTCCATTTCATTTGAATTGCAGTTGTATCTCTCGGTGATTTGAGGTTCATATCCGCCATTCCTGTAATTGGGAATCTTCAACTAAACCTTAACAAGCTGTGGCTTTATTATCTATTTTTAGTATCCATTTCGATAGTTATTCGGCACCACGGGTTCCACATTATCTGATATTCTTTCGCTTTTTTCGTAGCTGAATTTTTTCCCAAATTAAAATCTATGACCTGCTGAAGCACGGCTTCTCGATTTACCTAAAAATAGCGAAAATATTACGTCTATACTAGTATTTTAAAAACCTCAAGGTAAGCCTATTATAGAATTAGACTACAATTTAATGTATAAAAATTTGCTTGATGAAAAATATAAAAATATTGCGTATCAAAGATGAAGTTATAAAAAAGTTTAGCGTGGAATAAATAATTGCATTTCTAAATAAAGTTTTTAAATAAAAACCACCAGTTATCTTATATCAGATTAACCCGTTTTAACCACACGAAATTTATTAAATTTTCAATGAAAATGATAAATATAAAGGAGCAAGAAATGGAATCGATTAAAACATTACAAATTCAGGATATTGTACTTATAGCAAGTGGTATAGTAATGGGAACAATTGCACGTATCATTACATTACATGTAGATTATCGTCAAAACCCAAGTTTTCCTTGTGGTTTGTTTATTAAT
>DAMDCT010000004.1:17983-43488 GCA_032091455.1 Oscillospiraceae bacterium
GGTTACTGGTTTTATAGCATCAATATTGGGTGCTATGGCCATTCCGGCTATTATGGATAGAAATTTTACTGCAGTGACATTTTTAACTCTTGCTATACAACATTTCAGAGACATACGAAAGCTTGAAGGTGAAAGTCTTAGAAAATTGGAACAAACAGAGTATACCAGGAGAGGCGAAGCTTATATTGACGGCATTGCAAAGACTTATGAATCAAGGAATTATATCTCGCTTTTGACATCGTTTTTTACCGTTTTTGTTGTGAAGATATTATATACTGATAATTTAATTATTGACTGCTTGATTGGTTTATCCACAGGTTTAATTATAATATATCTTTTAAAAACATTTACAAAGGGTAAAACAGTTGGAGATATTTGTACCATATCTAAAGGCAAAATAACCGTGGAGCAGTCGGAACTTTATGTTGACGGAATGTTTGTCACTAATCTTTTGGGTACTGAAAAAAGCCGCGAATTATTTTTAAACGAAGGAATAGCAATTGTTATTACCCCAAAAAAAAATATATTTCGCATAACACTAGATAATTATGGTCAACGCCAGGCTATTTTGTTTGAAGCGGTTCGGTCATTCGGTGTAAAAAGATTTAAGTTTACAAGGAAAAACTATTCTTCTGGTAAAATTATAATAACCTTTATACCTCTTATAAACAATATTGATGGATTGATCAGTGTGGTTGGAAAGACACCAATTTTGGAAAATAGCAGAAAAATTCATTCGATTATGTCCACCTATAAAGGAGGCAATAAAAATGACTAAAAACACTCCGGAAATATTAGTTTATATAACGTGTAATGGAGACAGGGTGAAAACAGGCAATCCATTAACTTTAGTTATCGAAGATGAGGATGAAAGAAAGAGCTGTGTTACTGATATTGGCAGGGCGTTAAGAGGAAATGTCCTTCAATTAAAAAATGGGGATTATTTAATCATTAGCAATACCTAATTTAATTATTATTGAAATACTATATTATGAGAATCATCATTTTATTTTCTTTAACACATATAATTTAATAGCTTGATATTTAATTATATTGTTAACAGGAGATGAAGTAATGAAGAATACAAATAAAATGAAGCGATATTCAATAATATTGAATATTATTATATGGGGAAGCATATGGGGTATATTTGAATCAACCGTAGGCTATTTGTTACATGTCGTTTCATTCGGCTACAGTTGGATCATTTGGTATCCATTTGCCTGTTTTATCATGACAAATGTCTATTATAAAAACAATAATGTATCATCTATTTTATACGTGGGGATGTTTTCTGCCACCATTAAAATGTTAAATCTGTGTATGCCTGGAAGAATTGATAGAGTAATTAACCCTGCTGTTTCAATAATGTTTGAAGCACTTGCAATGGTTAGTGTAATTTTTGTTGTAAATCTGTTAACTAGAGACAAACAAAAAAATCTGCACATAAAGGTGATTATGGCACTAACTATGAATACCGGCTGGCGAGCACTTTTTGCTTTCTATTTATTTTTCCTTGTTCCAGATTGGATACGTGACATTTCTGTAATAAGCAGTACTGATAAATTTGTTTCATTTTTCATAATACAAAATTGTATAACTAGCGCTTTGATTTTTATTGGATATCAATTCAAAACTATAATGTTGAGAGTGGTTAAAATTATAGAAAATAAGATTTCAATGTGTTTTTACGCCATACCTAAACGGGCAATACCGGCTTTAAGGGTTAGTGCGGCTGCACTTATGATAGGTCTAAACATTACTTTACAGTTTATATTGGAATAAATATAAGATAAATGCCGCCTTGGAAAATATGGCGGCAATTATTATCAAGTTATGAATTGGGAGAAGAGTTACCGTTACGTGCTATTTCGATATTATCAATAGTTCTGTCTGTAAGTTCAGCAACTGGGTTTGTATGTGATTCTGCACGGTAATCTATATTGAATTTTTGCTGGTGCTGTACAATTACATTATGGCTGGCAACATTGTTTATATCATGGTTTACGCAATTTTGATAAAAGGAAAATTCATGTTCCTTTGGCAGCGCTGATACAGGCGTATAGTTTTCTCGGTCAGCTGTAAGCGGTATTTGCTGCGCAAGAACCTGACGGACATAATCCTTTGTATCATGAAATTGAAGAAGTTTTGGAAATTCTCCACCTGGAATTACCTGCTGCCAATCTTTATTTTCATATTGTTTTAGCAATTCTACCGCTTTGTGCAAATGAACGATTTCCTGCTGTAGATGTAGTTGCCATATAAATTTGACATTTAAATCTAATTCATCTTGATAGAAGGAATGATAAAGATAGCATTCCATATATTCATGAAGCAGCAAATTCTCCAACCATGTGCAATTAGGGTCAAGAAGTGATCCATAATGGCTAACATGCTGCTCTTCTATCATGGCAATTTCAAGATAAAGCTGACGTCCCAAATCATTGTAATAGGTATTGCCGAGATTCATATAGAAATTCATGGTCTGCTGTTCGACAGAGGTAATAATCAGCGTATTTAGTTTGGTACAGATATCAGCTGTTTTAAAGTTAACTGGATTTTTAACTGAATCAAATGGGAATCGGTGCTCTGCAATGGTGGGACGTCCCGGTGTTATATCCACATAGCTCTTCACTAGCTTTTCTGCTGGAATCTGTGCATCCAGATCAAGAAGATTGGAATACCTGTAAAGGTGATCAAAGTCTTCAATAAGTGCAAAATCAAGTGCCTGCTTGACATAAGGATTTGGCTCATTTTGCGCTAGCCATGCAGTCAGATCAACAGCAACATGTTCATATCCAATGGTTGTTTCGAGTAGGGTTTCATCTATAGGCTTCAGCCAGTTAATGCGCTTTTGTTGCTGCTGTTCAATACGGCGAGATAAAGCTATTTCCCTACGCAAATCGTTGTTTTGGCAATTGCGATAGAACTGATGCTTAAACGTTATGGATTCTACTTCAATACCGTTCATCAGAATTATGCGGATTTTGGTATAAGGGTCAACAGTCAGCTTGTTGTACGAAGTCGGGTATATGGAATACCAGTCCATAATGCCGTTTCTTATACTCATCGGTTTTTGCTCAAATGGATTCATTTTACAGCCTCTTTTATATTTTTGTATATTTTGTGCTAGAAGCTGATTTTTATTCAGTTATTTGGTAATAAATATATTGAACTCGTAAATGGTTGACATAGTAAGGTGGATAAAAATATGGGTATTATTAATGGATTGCGAATCCTACTACTTGTAACCATAAGAGAATGGTGGACAGAATAAATGTATTTTGGAAGGTGTTGGAGGAGGTTTATTGATTGTATTGCTACGAATTTACCTGGGGTTATGATATAACAGGGTATAACCTTTGAAGTATACTTGTAGCGACATTTGGTTCTGAAGTCCCATTATTAATCGTAAATGTTGTCCAACACAAAAGTTAATAGGAGGTTATTATTTATATATGAATACTGCAATAGGAAAAAGTATAATACGAAAAGATGCCTGGGACAAAGTGACTGGTAAGGCAAAATATACGGATGATTTCCCTACTGCAGGTTATTTAACTGCTAGATTACTCACCAGTACTTACGCTCATGCTCGTATTTTAAATATTGATATTTCTGACGCATTAGGAGTAAATGGCGTGAAAGCGGTGGTTACAGGTGCAGATTGTCCAGAACTATTTGGCCCATTGGTTAAAGATCGTCCCGCACTTGCACAGGGTATTGTACGATATGCAGGAGAGCCGATTGCATTAGTTGTATCATTGGACAAGGTAACTGCTGAAAAGGCTGTAAGATTAATTAAGGTGAATTACCAACCGCTTCCTTTTGTACTAACACCATCACAAGCAATGGCTGAGGGGGCACAGCTTGTTCATAAACAAGTTAACGGCTACAAAAAAGTAGTAACAGATATTTATCCTGAAGCTGGTACTAACGTAGCCAGCCGTTATCGAATGCGAAAAGGTGATGTAACAGAAGCTTTCAAGCAATGTAACATAATTGTAGAGCAGCACTTTTATCTGCCGCCTTCCGATCACCTCGCCATGGAAGTGAGAACAGCCCGTGCTGAAATTTCATCAGATGGAAATGTAATCATTACGACTTCATCGCAATCACCGTATGCCGTGCGCAAACAGATTTCTGATGCGTTCTTGATATCTACTGGAAAGATTCAAGTGTGTGTTCCATTTGTTGGTGGAGGCTTTGGAGGTAAAGCACCCGTCACACTTGAAATACTTGCTTATATAGCATCCCGAAGTGTGGGGGGGAGAGCGGTTCGTCTTACAATTCCACGTGAGCAAGATATGGCAACTACACCCTGCCGCATGGGTCTGGAAGCAAATGTTAAGATTGGCGTGGATAAAGAGGGACATATCAAGGCGGCTGAATTAAATTATCTATTGGATTGCGGTGCTTATACAGATATTTCACCATATATGGCAAAAGCAATAGCAATGGATTGTACTGGTCCTTATAATGTTGAAAATCTGTCATGTGATGCTATGTGTATATATACAAATCACACTTATGTAACATCATTTCGTGGATTTTCCCATGAATGTTACACCTTCTGCATAGAACGAGTCTTGGATATACTAGCTCAAAAATGCTTGCTGGATCCGCTAGAATTTAGACTTCGGAATGCAATCTTACCAGGCAACTTGACCCCATCTCAAGTGGAATGTACACCAAGTCTTATGGGGGATCTTACTAAATGTCTACAAAAGATGAAGCAACTGGCACAATGGAACGGTGGTAAAACTGTTCCAATTAAAGAAAATACCGTAAAAGCCAAGGGCGTTGCATGTTTCTGGAAAACTGAGAATCCACCGACAGATGCAATATCTGGAGCGCTAATTACGTTTAATTCTGATGGAAGTGTTAATATGAATACAGGTATTGTTGAAATGGGATCTAATGGACAGACCCATTTAGCTCAAATGCTTGCTGAGAAACTAAAAATAGATTCAGATCAGGTTCATGTTGTCAAATCAGTGGATACTCAAACAGCTCCAAAACATTGGAAAACAGTTGCAAGCCTTACTGAATATATGGCTGGACATGCTGTTATGCGCGCAGTGGATGACTTGTTGGGGCAACTACGAAGTAATGGTTCTCAGGCCTTAAACTGCGATGTCAGAGATATTGAAGTAGCCTATGGTCGCGTGTTTTCTAGAAAGAACCCTGAAAATTTTATTGAATTTAAAGATATTGCTGAGGGATATAAATCTCCAAACGGCGAATCAATAGGGGAGCCTGTTTTAGGGAGAGGTGGGTTTATGCTGAAAGGTCTTTCTATGCTGGATCCTCAGACAGGACAGGGGAAAACTGGACCTGAATGGACACTTGGAGTGCAGGTTGTTGAGGTGGAGGCAGATTTAAAAACATATACGTATCGTATTATTAATGCCACAACTGTAATAGATATAGGTAAAGTAATTAATCCTGAATCAATGCGTGCGATGATTGCAGGCGGAATGGCAATGGGACTCAGCTTGTCCAGTCGTGAGGTCTATAAATATAACAAGGATGGGATACCAATTTTGCCGAATTTGCGCACTTATAAACTAATGCATATAGGTGAGGAACCAAATTACCATGTGGCTTTTGTTGAAACGCCCGACGAAAAGTCTCCCTACGGTGTGCGTAGTTTCGCGGAACATGGTGTTATTGGTATGCCCGCAGCACTTGGAAATGCGTTATCTGTTGCATTTGGTAAGCAGCTTGTTACATTGCCGCTTACACCAGAAATAATTTGGCAGACGCCATCGGAGGGATAGTATGATACCATTTGATTTTATATATCTTCGACCAAATACGTTGCAAGAATCAGCGAATTTATTTGCTCAGTTTCAAGCTGAAGGAAAGAGCCCAATATATTATGCAGGAGGTAGCGAAATTATCTCTATGTGCAGGGTGAGTTCCATTCAGCCCGGAGTCGTAATTGACATTAAAAATATACCGGAATGTAAGCAGTTATTACTTGATGATCAAAAGTTGCACATAGGTTCTGTGTGTACTCTGAATCAAATTAGTGAGTCAAATTTATATCCTCTGTTAAAACTTTCCTGCGGTAGAATTGCAGACCATACTAATCAATGCCGAATTACCATAGGTGGTAATCTTTGCGGCACAATCATTTATCGTGAAACTAGCCTTCCCCTGTTGCTTTCCGATGCAGAGATAACGTTATACAGCCTTGAAGGAGAACGAACGGTTTCTTTTCAAAGTGTTTTCGATGGACGAATGTTGTTGAAGTGTGGCGAAATGATTGTACAAGTTCATGTTCCAATTTGGGCATTGAACACACGTTTTTTTCATATTAAAAAAACTGCAAATGAAAAAATTGACTATCCACTCGTCAGCGTCGCAGCACTACAAAAAGATAATAATTTAAGGATAGCATTTTCGGGTGTGTGTTCTCATCCTTTTCGAAGCATACAGATTGAAAATATTTTGAATGACAGGACAAAATCCTGCAGGGAAAGGGCTGAAATGGCTGTAGAAATGTTACCAGAAAACGTTTACAGTGATGTCGAGGGTTCCGGACAATATCGAATATTTGTGCTTAAAAATACGCTACAGGAACTTTTGGAGGAATCTAATAATGGTACGATATGAAGGGAAAGTGGTAATACCACTTCAGGTAAATGGAGAAACGTATGAGGTTGCGGTAAGACCATCAGATATATTGCTCGATATCCTTCGAGAACAGCTTGCACTAACTTCTGCAAGGGCTGGTTGTTTGAATGGTGACTGTGGAGCGTGTACAGTGATTTTTGATGGTTTACCAGCAAAATCATGTCTGATGCTTGCGGTGGAAGCAGAAGGTCATTCAATTCTGACTGTAGAAGGATTAGGTGGTGTAGCACCAATACAAAAAGCTTTTGTGGATGTGGATGCTTTTCAATGCGGCTACTGTACCTCTGGATTTCTAATGGTTTGCCATGCACTAAAAATGCATTACCCAGTTATTCCAGAAGGGTATGTGATAGATGAATGGCTTCAATCCAATTTATGTCGCTGCACTAGCTATCAGGAAATACGCCGCGCTGTTCATCTAATGTATGAAATATAGCTTACTATAAAACTTATTAATTATTATATAAATAGTTGCTTTAATGGTGAACTGGTTAAATTCAGATCACCATTAAATTAATTTAAAGTTAAAGAATAACAAAATTAAAGATTAGTTTCATTGGATAAATGAAATGTTTACTAATTCAAATTGGTACTATAAAAGTAGACGTTTTTTCATAGCGGGGGTACATTGTGTCATCCCGTGCAGAGACTATTGCATACAAGTAAAAATTATATCCCATAAACTGCAGAAATATAACTTTGGATTAATTGTTTCAATAATAGGTGACAGAAATGTGTCTATATAATATAGCCGATCCATTCTAAATTACTTGTATTACGGTAGCTAGACAACAATTAAATAAATTTTTAAATAACAATATTGCATATTGCACAGTTTTTATCAAATATTTAATATATTTTGTGCAATACGATGAAATCCTTAACAAAAGTACAGGAATGTATCATTGTAATCAACAATTTAAAATGCAATAATAAAGACAGAGATCACGGGGCAAATTAAAAACATTCAATATTATTAATTAGGAGGAAATTGATTATGAAAAAAGTTATCAGTGCACTTTTAGTGGCAACAATGGTTGTTGGAGCGTTTGCAGGCTGTAGTAAACCAGCAACCGACAATAATGGTGACGCAGAAGCGAGCAAAACTACTTCACAAACATCAAACTCAAAGCATGTTACGGTTTATTCTCCTCATCCGGCTGATCCATTAAATGCTGGTATAAAAGAATTTCAAGAAAAAACAGGAATTACAGTTGACTTAGTAGCAGCTGGAACTGGTGAGTTATTAAAGAGAGTAGAAGCAGAAAGTGCAAAACCATTAGCAGATGTATTCTGGGGTGGCGGTGCAGATTCACTTGCAGCTTACAGTAAATTTTTTGACAAATTTACACCATCTGAAAGCAGTAATATCGATACAAAATATATGAGCAAAGATGGAATGTGGACAGGAGAATCACCACTACCAATGGTTATTATGTATAACAAGAAGCTTGTTAGTGAAAGTGATGTTCCTAAGGGATGGGCAGATTTAACAGACCCTAAATTTAAGGGCAAAATCGCTTATGCTGATCCAGCAAAATCTGGTTCTTCATACACAATTCTTTGCACAATGCTGACTGCGTTTGGCAAAGACGATGGCAAGGGATGGGACTTCATTAAAAAATTCGTTGCAAATTTAGGTGGCAAAATTCTTGGTTCATCAGGAGATGTTTACAAAAAGATTTCAGATGGTGAATACAGTGTGGGATTAACTTTAGAAAAAGAAGCAATTAAATATGTTAATGCAGGTGCAGATGTTGGTATAGTATATCCTTCAGAGGGTACATCAGCAGTTCCAGATGGTATTGCACTAGTAAAAGGAAGCCAAAACAAAGAAAATGCTGAAGCATTTATGAATTTTGTATTAAGCAAAGAATGTCAAACTATGATGTCTACTGATTTCTCTAGAAGAACAGTAAGACTTGATACTGATCCTCCAAAAGGTCTTCCAGTAATGAAGGATGTTAAGCTTGTTGATTATGACTTTGATTGGGCATCTTCACAAAAGACAAAGATAATGGAACAATGGAAAGAAGTAGTTGTAGGATAAATAGAAATACTACATTTTAAGAAATTATTTTAGGGGTTTAGATAAATTATAAAAATATGTGCAGGTGTAATAAAGATATAAGCGAACACCTGCACATATTTATGATACAGCTGTCGTAAACAGATTGAATGTCTTAAATCAAATTTTAGTCATGTAGCAATATATTATAAGCATATTATAGTAAACAGTTTAAAGGGGATGAGTTAATTGAGCCATAGTGTTAAAGTTTGTAGTGTAGTAAAAAAGTATAGTGATTTTATCGCAGTAAATAACATTTCGTGCGAAATTAAGCAAGGTGAATTTTTTACTTTGTTAGGGCCTTCTGGTTGTGGAAAGACCACATTATTAAGAATGATTGCTGGATTTAATTCTATTGACAGTGGAGAAATTTATTTTGATGATAAAATAATTAACGATATAGCTGCTTATAAAAGAGACATAGGAATGGTGTTTCAAAATTATGCAATATTCCCACACATGACTGTGTTTGATAATGTTGCGTATGGACTAAAAGCACGTAAAACTCCTAAAAGTAAAATTGAACCATTGGTACTAGAAGCACTTGATCTTGTACAGATTAAGGATTTAAGAGATCGAAAACCATCTGAGCTTTCAGGCGGTCAGCAACAACGTGTTGCTCTTGCTAGAGCAATTGTTATTAAACCAGGCGTTTTATTAATGGATGAACCTCTTTCAAATCTAGATGCTAAACTTAGAGTGCAAATGAGAACAATTATTAAAAAACTTCAAAAAGAACTAAATATTACAACTATTTATGTTACCCACGATCAAGAGGAAGCGCTTGCTATCTCTGATAGAATAGCGATTATAAAGTCTGGAAAGATAATGCAAGTTGATACCCCAGATGTAATTTATAAAAAACCTCAAAATTCATTTGTTGCTGAATTTATTGGTACGTCAAATTTCATTGATGCGACCGTGTTAAAAGTTGAAGATGATATGACTGCACATTTAAAATTAGAACCAGGATTAGAATGTTATGTAAAGCTTAAAAAGAAAATTGAGGGCGCAGTTAAAATATCTATAAGACCTGAGCAGTTCATCTTGAATCATGTTGATGGTAAAGGACTTGTTGGTGAAGTTTTGATGTACACTTTCTTAGGCGACTTTGCAAATTATGAAATTAAACTTGCTAATGGACAGATTGTCGAAGCAAATGAATATACAAAAGATATTGATTTTGTACGAAATATTGGTGATAAAGTTTGCCTTGACTTTAACCCTGCAAAAATTAGTTTGTTTAACGAATCTGGTACGGAGGTATTTATATGATTACTAAAAGTACTATAAAAAATGGTTTGAGAAAACATTTTACATTTTGGAATATAGTCAAATATATATCTGTAATACTATTACTTGTATTTTTAGTCTATCCGCTTTTTTCAATAATCACTCGTAGTTTTACGAACAATGAAAACGTATTTTCACTAGAATATTATAAAACGTTTTTTACAAAAAATTACTACTTTCGTACTTTAGGAAACAGTCTTAAAGTTTCTATTCTAACAACTATTATTACTGCGCTCATCGGAGTACCACTAGCGTACATAACAACGAGGTTTAACATATTTGCAAAGAAATTAATTAATATATTGATTATTATGTCTTTAATGTCACCACCATTTATTGGAGCATACTCTTGGATTATGCTACTTGGTAGAAATGGTTTTATTACTAATTTACTTGCAAAAATAGGTATAACAGCCCCTCCGATTTATGGATTTGGTGGAATAATACTTGTGTTTAGTTTGAAGTTGTTCCCATATGTTTATTTGTATGTTTCTGGTGCAATGTCAAGTATTGACCGTTCATTAGAAGAAGCTGCAGAGAATCTTGGTTCAAGCAAACTTAAGAGAATTATAACTATTACATTGCCAGTTATTATGCCTACATTGGCAGCAGGAGCAATAATGGTGTTCATGTCATCTTTAGCTGACTTTGGAACACCAATGCTAATAGGTGAAGGGTATAAGGTTCTTCCGGTTTTAGTTTATGAGGAATACATGAGCGAAATGGGTGGAAATGCAAATATGGCAGGAGCACTAAGCGTTATTATTATTTTGTGCTCGACAGCAGTTTTGCTTGTTCAAAAATACGTGATTTCAAGAAAAAATTATGTTATGACCGCAATGAGACCTCCAATTGTAGAAAAAGTTTCAATGCCAAAACGTATACTTCTAACTGCAATTTGCTTATTTGTTTCATTAGTTGCTTTCTTACCTCAGATTGTTGTTCTCATTACATCATTTATTAAAACAAGCGGACCAATTTTTGTTAAGGGATTTAGCCTTGGAAGTTACGAAAAAATCTTCTATAAACTTTCAAAAAATATAACTAATACATTCGTATTTTCTTTAATTGCCATTTTAATTATTGTTGTATTGGGCATGTTGCTGTCATATCTTGTTGTAAAAAGGAAGAGCAAAGTTACAGGTTTACTTGATATGCTAATTATGTTACCATATGTTATTCCAGGCGCAGTTTTAGGTATCAGTATGCTTGTTGCGTTCAATAAGCCTCCAATTCTTTTATCTGGAACAGCAACGATTATGATTATTGCATATGTAATAAGAAAAATGCCATACACGATTCGTTCAAGTAGCGCACTATTGCATCAGATTGACCCTAGTATTGAAGAGGCTTCAATTAACCTTGGCGTATCACCAATGCGGACGTTCTTTAAGATTACTGCAAGGATGATGGCACCTGGAATCATGTCTGGAGCAATTTTGAGCTGGATTACAACAATTAATGAGTTAAGCTCAAGTATCATGTTATACGGTGGAAAGACAGCAACAATATCAGTTGCAATTTATACAGAAGTTGTTCGCTCAAGCTTTGGTACTGCGGCCGCTCTGGCATCTATTTTGACTGTTGCAACCATATTATCATTATTATTATTTATGGTGGTAAGCAAGGGAAAAGTTTCTGTTGTTTAAATATACTTTATGAAAACAAACATAATACAAGAAATCAGATAATTTTATCTGATTTCTGTTTTATGTTATATTTATATAGTGGATATATTTTTATATATAAAGTATAATATAATCAAAGAATTTCTAATGACTTTATGGATGGTGAGAGAATGTATCCTAAAAAAAGATTTAAATTTAGCTTTTTCACTAAGCTTTTTGTAAGTTTTACTATCATTAGTATTGTGCCTATCCTACTGTTGGGAATTTTGACTTATTCAATTTCGTCACGTATCTCTATGAATAATATTGAGCTTCAAGTTACCAATACGATTAGTAAAGTTATGGCAAGCTTAGAACGTACAATTGACGAGTACAGATCTGCAATATACTATTTTGGCAATGATGAAGAGCTAATTCAAATGATGGAAAAGGACACTATAACCAAACCAAACCAAACAAGTATGTATCAAAAAATGTATATCATGTTAGCAGGAAAGCCAACAACAGTTTCAATGCACCTAATTAAGGCAGATGGAACTTTTAATCTTTCAACATCTACAATTCCTGATGAATATAACATAACAAATCATAGTGATTGGGGTGTATTTCGAAAACTTAATCAAAATAATAGCACGGTTACGTATTCAAATAGATTCACCTCTAAAAATGGTATAGAATATTGTATGACTATAGCTCATTCAATTAAAAAAAATGAAAGAATAATAGGATATGTCTTTATTGATATACCAACTAGTGTATTTAAAACTGCAATTAATGCGGTTAATTCACCACTCCCAATTAAATTTAGCGTAACTGACGAAAATTATTATATGTTATATGACGAATTACTTCCCGAAAGAAGTAAAGTCTTCTTGAATACTGATTTTCAAGAGCGTATTGCTAAATCAAATCAAAATAAAAAGTTTTTTTTAGAAAATCCACAACGCTTTATTTCATGGAATACAACAAAGGGAAGCAACTCTCTTCTTGTATTATCATCCGTTCCTGTTGAACTTGTTCAGATGAATAATAACTATATTGCAATTACAACAGTTGTTGTGGCTATTATAGCGATTTTACTTTGTTTAATTCTTTTACCCTTTATTATTCGTAGTCTTACAAAACCTCTAAATTCGATTGTTGGAACAATGAATAGAGTACAAGACGGAGAAACGGACGCACGTGTTGTAATAAAAAACAATGATGAATTTGGCTATATCGGTACAAACTTTAACTCAATGCTAGATAACCTTAATGAACTTTTTCAAACTAATTTGGAAAAACAAGATTGCTTGCGTTTAGCAGAATTAAAAGCACTTTATGCTCAAATCAACCCGCATTTTCTGTATAATACACTCGATTCTATAAAATGGTTAGCCAAGCTAAATGGTGTCGATGACATTGTTTTAATTGTATCTCAACTGGGTCGTCTTTTGAAAAACAGTATTAATAACCAAAGAGATTCGCTGAAAATCTCTGAAGAAATGGCGTTGGTCGAAAGTTATCTTGATATTCAAAAGATCCGTTATGGAGATAAATTTGATGTTAATATTCAAGTAGAAGAAGTAATTATGCAATGCATAGTGCCTAAATTAATTATTCAGCCAATTGTTGAAAATGCAATTGTTCATGGAATTGAAGACAAAATAGGAAAAGCTCATCTTAATATAAGGGCATATAAAAAAGGAAATAATATTATTTTTGAAGTGATTGATGACGGTGTGGGAATTAGCGAGGAAGATCTTGTGAGGATTGCAGATAAGACACAATCTAAGAACTTTCAAAATAACAGTATTGGACTTGCTAATGTGGATAAGCGCATTAAGCTATACTATGGTGACGAGTATGGACTCGATATAACCAGTGAAGTTAATGTTGGCACAATCACACGAATTACGATGCCATTTTCCAATACTGAACATATCAATTATGGAAGTGAGCTTGAAACTAATGATTAAAATTGTTGTAGTTGAAGATGAAATATTAGTAAAAAAAGGCTTGATTTTAACAACGGATTGGCAAAAATATGATTGTGAGGTTGTCGGCGAAGCCTCTAATGGTATTGAGGGGATTGAAGTCATTACTAATATTAAGCCTGATATTGTAATAACAGATGTGCGGATGCCAGGGCTTGATGGAATTAAAATGATTGAAAAAATAAAAGAATTAGGTCTTACATCAGAATTTATCATTATTTCTGGATATAGTGAGTTTGAATATGCACGTCAAGCAGTCAAACTTGGAGTGCGTGACTTTTTAGTCAAGCCTATTGATGATGGAGACCTCGATCGTGCACTTATAAACATTTGCAAAGTAATTCAGGATAAACAAACAATTAGCAAAATTCAAAACAAGATGGATGATATTACAGACAGCCGAGTTATGCTGTTTAAAGAGTATATGATAAATCAAGACACGAATAGCAGTGATTATGTAGCAAGGGCAGTTAAGGCTATAAGCCTTAACTACCAACAGGATATTACTATAAAGAGTGTATCAGACAGCCTTTTTATAAGTGAAAGCTATTTAAGCCGTTTGTTTAAAGTTAAGGTTGGACAGACATTTGGGGATTATCTCACATATTACAGAATTAAAAAAGCATGTGAACTCCTCAAAGAACCAGATGGTAAGATATATGAGATAGCAAATGCTATTGGATATAAAGATCAACGCTATTTTAGCGTTATTTTTAAAAAATTAGTTGGAGTTACTCCAAAAGAATTTAAGAATAAATTGAATAGGTAGGTATAACATGATTAAAAATATAATATTTGATATGGGGAATGTGCTTTTAGAATATACTCCAAAAAGATATGTTAAGACAGTGACAGATGATGAAATTATTGCAACTGCATTGATTAAAGAATTGTTCTCAGGAGATGAGTGGCAAGAACTTGACAAGGGAATTATTACTGAAGAAGATCTCGTTATGCGAGTAAGTGATCGTATTCCACAGTATACAGAATATGTTAAAAAAGCAATGGATAACTGGCATTCTGATTTAACACCTATTGAAGGAATGGAAGAAATCGTCAAGAAGTTAAAGGATAAAGGTTATAAAATATATCTATTATCTAACACAAGTTTGAGATTTTTCAAATATAGGGATAACGTTAAAATATTTAGTCACTTTGATGGGTTTATTGTATCTGCTGAAGAAAAGTTGTTAAAGCCAGATAAAGCAATCTATGATTGTATTTGTCAAAGATTCAATCTTAATTGTAACGAGTGCATTTTTATTGATGACTTAAAAGATAACATAGAAGGAGCATTAAATGCAGGACTTAAAGCTCATTTATTCACAGGCGCAAATGAGCTTTTCAACTATTTGCAAGAACAGAAGGTTTTGTAACACAGATAATTTTCTTTTAATAGAACCTAATATGTAATACATTAGGCTTTTAGTATTGTTTCAAGTAAGAAAGAATAGGGGATGGCATAATATAGCGGTAATCTTAGTTTCTTAAAAATTTACTACTATATACGACATTGTCAGAATTGCTATATAGAATAGAAGAATAAAACAAACCTCTGCCGGTAGGTAGAGGTTTGTTTTATATGTCGGTAGCTAAAGCCACGAAGAAAAGCAATTATTTAAAAGCGACATAAAATAAAACTAGTTATAAATTTGGAATATTTAAATAAAAGCAATATGGATTCAAATTCAGATTGATTTGTAAAACTTAATATAACACCAATTGATTGTACTCCTGAAAGTATAAAAATAAGTGAGCTTTTTTAAAAACTATCAGACAAAAATATGATAGGGGATACGGGATTTGTCGCTTTTTAAAGGTTGGGCATTTTATATTGCAATTTATATCATATATTATTGACGTAAAAACTATTGACAAAGTAAATTTTAGTGCTATCATATGTATATGTGTGGATATGTGTGCATTTGAATGGAGGTGCTAATTTGTTTCCTAATGAACGATATGAATACATATTAAAAAAAATGGATAAGCATAATTCCGTTGTTGTTTCTGAATTAATGTCAGAACTAAATATTTCAATTGAAACGGTAAGAAGAGATTTATTTTCTTTAGAAAAAGAAGGTAAACTAAAAAGAATTCACGGAGGGGCTATTTCCATTGCTAAGACAAAAGATTTTCCTTTGCTTGAAGAGCGCTTAAACGAAAATATAGCTCAAAAAGATGAGCTTTCACAAAAAGCAATGAAATTTATTAAAGAGGACGATATTATTGCAATAGACTCAGGAAGTACTGCTGTTAGTTTTACAAATATTTTAAAAGAGAATTTTAAAAGACTTAAAATTATAACCTATTCTATGGAAGTAGTAAACATTTTATCAGATTGTAAAAACTATGAAATTATTTCTACAGGTGGAATGTTCTTAGCCTCGGAGAAAGCTTTTTATGGAAATGTTTCGATTGAGGCATTAAAAAATCTCCATTTTGCGAAATCGTTTATTTTCCCATCTGCAATATCAATAAAAAATGGTGTGCAGGATTTTTGTTATGAAGTTATTGATATGCAGAAATTATTAATTGAAAATGGGGATCAAATATTTTTTCTTGCGGATAGTTCAAAACTTGAAAAAACTGCAACTATTACATTATCACAGCTATCATCAAACCATACAATAATTACTGATTATAGTGTATCTGAAACACTTAAAAAATTATATAAAGAAAATCATATTAACGTTATTTAAAGGAGATATATATATATGTTTAAATTTTCTGTGTTTGCTGATATTCATCACGTGCCTGGAGCTTTTATGAGCAAAGCTGAAGAAAAACTAGAGTACATTCAAAAACGTGCAGAAAAAGAAAACTGCGAATTTATAATTCACGCAGGTGATTTATGTCATGGTGCTACACAAGTAAAAGATTTTATAGAAAAGTACAACAACTTTCATATTAAAAGTTACAACTGTCTTGGAAACCATGATACTGATAATACTTCTTATAACGAAACCTTAAATTATTATAAAATGGAGAATGATTATTACTATTTTGATAACAATGGATTTAGAATTATTGTTTTAAACCCTAATTATTACGAACAACATGGTGAATTTATAAATTATTCCTTAGGAAATTATTTTTCTACAACTGGGAGTGCTGGAGTTATTCCACCAGAACAATTGAAATGGCTTGAACAAGTTATTGATAAAACTGAAAAATCCTGTGTTTTAATAAGCCATCAAAGTTTTGATAGAGATGCTGACGGTGTAAAAAATGCAAAAGAAGTTCGTGATATAATTGATAATGCTAATAAAAAGAGAAAACACAGCGTTATTATGTGCATCAACGGACATTATCACAGAGATTATATTTCTGTGATAAATAACGTCGTTTATTTTGATTTAAATTCTTGTTCATATGATTGGGTGAATAAACCACATAATTTCTATCCAAAAGAATTTCAAGAAAAATATTCAGTAATAAACAATACAATTAATGTAAATGAAGCAATTCACGCAGTAATAACTTTAGATGATGATGGATATATCAAAATTGATGGTATGGAAGGTAGTTACTTTATGGGCATTTCCACAGAGATGACTGATAATCCACCATTTGATATATCAGGAAGACCTTATACTCCTAGGGTGTCTTCATTAAATATTAAATTGTGTTAACAATAAATTGTAATTGAGAGGAATATTATTATGAATAACAAAGTTTTATTAATTTTGGCTGATGGCATGAAAGGTGACAGCGTTTTAAATTGTGGCAACAAATTTGCAGCTAAAATGGTCAAAGAAAATACCAGCAAACTAGATACACAAACAGTAATGCCAAGTGTAACATTGCCTTGCCATATGTCATTATTTCACAGCGTTCCACCTGAACGACATGGGATTTTAAGCAATACATATACTCCACAAGTACGTCCCGTAAAATCACTGATTAATTTATTAGCTGAAAATAACAAGGTTTGCGGTATGTTTTATAACTGGGAAGAGCTTCGGGATATATCAAAACCCGGTGCATTATCACACAGCCTATTTACAACAAATGATAATGATGGTGAAGGCGACGAAGAGTTAACTAACGGTGCTATTAGCTATATTAATTTAAAAGATCCAGATTTTGTTTTTTTATATTTAGTTTCACCTGATCATGTTGGTCACTCATTTGGCTGGGAAAGTGAACAATTTCAAAAGTCAATAAATCACACTTGGAATTGTATTGAGAAAGTATTTAATGCTATCCCAAAAGATTATACAATAATTATAACTGCTGATCATGGTGGTCATTTAAGAGGTCATGGCGAAAATATACCTGAAGATATGACAATTCCTTTGATAATTCATAGCGAAGGATTTGACGGTAACAAAGAGTTACCTTCAAACACAACAATTATGGATATTGCTCCAACTATAACAGAAATTTTTGGTATACCTGCGGACAAAGATTGGGAAGGAAAGTCACTAGTTTAAATGAATAAGGAAAATAAATTTGTTTTACTTTGTTGCTTGGTGTATTTTACAAGTTACATAACAAGAATTAACTATGGTGCAGCTATTGTTGAAATTGTTAATTTTATGGGAATATCAAGCTCTGTTGCAGGTATTGCTGTAACTTGTAGTTTCGTAAGCTATGGTGTTGGTCAACTTATAAGTGGTTTTTTAGGAGATAGAATTAATCCTAAATTATTAGTTGCCATTGGGCTTATTATAACTGCAATTTCAAATATAATGGTGGCACTTGTGGGTAGTATTTATGCGATAATAGTTATATGGACAATAAATGGTTTTGCGCAATCTCTAATGTGGCCTCCACTTGTAAAGATTATGACTCAATTTTTATCAGCTGAACAATATAAAAAAGGTTGTGCATTAGTTACAATTTCGGCATCAGTTGCAACAATTTTTATTTATCTGTTTGTTCCTGCTTGTATAGCGGTCTATAATTTTAAACTCATATTTATTTTATCGGCAATTTTTGCTGTTGTAACTTGTATAATATGGTGGATAAACGTTAGGAATTTAGTAGTAGTGTGCAATGAATCTTCCAAAATAATCAATGAAAGTAAAACTCCAATTATGAAGATAATCACATCAACAGGTTTATTACCTATAATGTTTGTTATAGTTTTACAAGGTCTGTTGCGTGATGGAATTACAACTTGGATGCCTACTTTTATAAATGAAACATTCAAATTATCAACATCATCATCAATTTTGACAACAACTATATTGCCTATTTTTGGTATTGCAAGCATTATACTAACAACAATTATTAACAAGAAAGTTAAGAATGAAATAGCTTTATCTGCATTAATCTGGGGATTAGCATTAGTATCATCAGTAATTTTACTTGTAAGCTTGAACTCAATTACAATATCAATTATAGCTATGTCACTGATAACCGCTTGTATGCATGGTATAAATTTATTGTTGATTGGAAACCTCCCTGCGAAATTCTTGAAATACGGTAAAGTATCTTTTGCTTCGGGGTTGCTTAATTCTTGCACATATATTGGTAGCGCTTTATCAGCTTATGGAATTGCACGTTTGACCGAGATGTTCGGATGGAATGTCACTATAATTGTGTGGATTTTTATTATAATTGTTGGTGGATTGTTGTGTGCCTCTGTAATTAAAAAATATGAAAGATTGTAAAAATATGCTCTATTGTAAATAATTCAATAAATAATTTAAATGCAAGAGGTTATCTCATATAATTAATACATGCAGGTCTATAAGAGTTTTGGCTAGATGAACACATTTGGAAACATTAAATATGATAGTTATATTTTACAAATGCTCTATTGCATATTGCATAAAAATATGATATTATTAAAGCAAATTTTAGGGAGGTTTATTTATGAAACTAAACTATAAACGAACATTCTTTATCGGATTTGCTTTCATGTCCATTTGTGCTTTTTGGCAGTTGTACGACACTGCCATTCCAAAGATGTTAGCCGACACGTTCGAAATGGGTGAAACAAATGTAGGAATTATTATGGCACTAGACAATGTTGTTGCACTTTTCATGTTACCACTTTTTGGTGCATTATCTGACAGAACAAGAACAAGATTAGGAAGACGAACTCCATATATTATAATTGGAACGCTTATAGCAGTGATTTTTTCTTTAATAATTCAAAAAATCTAACACTTTTCATAGCTGCACTCGGAATGATTCTTTTTGCTATGAGTACATATCGTTCCCCTGCTGTTGCACTTATGCCAGACTTGACACCAAAGCCGCTACGGAGCAAGGCAAATGCTATCATTAATTTAATGGGCGCTGTTGGTGGTATTTTCACACTTAGCATAATTTTTTTATTCAAGCCTACACAAAGCGGAAGTTATGTTGGAGTTTATGTATCTGTTGCAGTATTGATGATTTTAGCTGTTGCACTTCTTGTTTTTACTGTAAAGGAACGCAAAGTAGCAACAGAGGTTGCTGTTTATAATGTTGATGAAGTGACTTCCAAAAATCAAAAGAAAATACCTATGGATAAGAATGTTAAGATGAGTCTTTGTTTCTTAATGGCATCAATTGTTCTGTGGTTCTTTGCTTATAATGCTGTAACAACAGCGTTTTCTCGCTTTACAGCAAGTGTCTGGAACGACACACAAGATTTATATTCAAAATACCTTATGGCTGCAACTGTTTTTGCAATATTAAGCTACTTTCCTATTGGGGTAATTTCAACTAAAATTGGTCGTAAAAAGGTTATACTTGTGGGTATCATAATGATGACAACTGCTTATGTTAGCGCATTGTTTTTCACCTCGGTGACACCAATTGCATATGTTGTATTTGCACTTATAGGAATTGGATGGGCCGCTATTAATGTAAACTCTTACCCAATGGTTGTAGAGATGAGCAAGGGAGCTGATGTTGGTAAATATACAGGTATGTATTATACTTTTTCAATGGCAGCACAAATAGCAACACCAATATTATCGGGGTTTTTAATAGAAAAATCTTCTTTTGAATACAAAATCTTATTTCCTTATGCGGCCATATTTTCTGCACTATCATTTATTACAATGCTGTTTGTTAAACACGGTGATTCAAAGCCTATTGCAAAAAATGATAAGCTCGAATATTTGGGGGATATTGACTAATGATTTTTGTATATATTTTACTTTTACTATTGATGGTATTCATACTTCTGTACCTTTTTGCAATTGCGCCTAGCTTAAATTTGAAAACTGTAGAAAAATTTAGGGATGTTCATTTTGCACATAGAGGACTACACGGTAATGGCGTTCCTGAAAACAGCATGAAAGCTTTTTCCCTTGCAGTAGAAAATGGATTTGGGATCGAACTAGATATTCATTTAACGAAGGATAAAAAAATTGTCGTTATACATGATGATGATACGTCAAGAGTTTGTGGGAAAAAACTTGTGATAGAGGATTCTATATATAGTGATCTTTGTGAGTTGTCACTTGAAAATACTAATGAAAAAATTCCAACTTTTGAAGAAGTTTTAAAGCTAGTTAATGGAAAAGTCCCACTTCTTGTTGAGCTAAAAAGCAAAGGAATGGAAACGGCACTTTGTCCTTATGCAGCTGGAATGCTAGATTCGTACAAAGGCGAGTATTGTATTGAAAGTTTTAACGCTTTTGTTGTTTCATGGTTTTCAAAAAATAGAAAAAATGTTGTAAGAGGACAGCTTTCCGCTAACATAAAAACAATTGGTGGAGACAATCTTAAGGACAAATTATTTGGATTTCTATTGACTAATCTTTTGACCAATTTCATTGCAAGACCGCATTTTATAGCATATAATTATAAAAATGCATCAAATCTATCGGTTCAGATATGCAAAAATCTTTTTAAAACACCAATTTTCGCATGGACCCTTCGAGGAACTAAAGAGCAAAAAAATGCTGAAGGAAAATTCTTCGGATATATTTTTGAAATGTTATAGTATCATATAGAGCATATTGATTTTAAAATGAAAAAATTAATTGAATATTTTTAATGAAAAAAGATATACTACTAAAGGACACACAAGATTTCTGGTGAATCAGTGTCCAAAATAGTTAATATTTAATCAAACGATGATTTAACTAATTAGGGAGATGATTTGGATGAATCGATCTATATTTGAACCTATAATGATACGTGCAGTATAGCACATGAATGATGGGGGATGGTTAAGTTGGATATCTTAATTTCTCACGAAAAATGTAAATGTTAGTTTGAAAAAGACAGGACTTCTATAACGGAAGTCCTGTTCTTTTATCAAAATGTTTAAATTAGATTCCTATTTCACAAACGTTTATTTATTATCTGTTTTAATGATTTTACCATGTTCAAAAGTTGTGTATTAGATTATATTGGATTGTAATTATTGATAAAACTATTAACGTATGATAAAATTATTATCAAGTCAAAAAGGTTTAGACCAGAAACTAAATAACGACACTTGCGAATATGGAGATTTAAAATGATTATAAGAAAAGCAAAATATCAGGATACTGATGCAATAATGAAGATTATTGTGATGGCTCAGAAGGATTTGAAATCGCAAAATATTAATCAATGGCAAAACGGATATCCAAATCTTGAACAAATCAAAAAAGATATTGATAAAGATACGGGATATGTATTAACTGAAGAAAAAGAGAATATAATTATTGGAACTATGTCAGTTTCATTAAGCCAAGAACAAAATTACATAGAGATTTATGACGGGAAATGGACTTCTGATGACAAATATGCTGTTGTACATAGAATTGCAATAGATAGTTCTTTTAAAGGTAAGGGTTTAGCTAATAGATTACTTGAATATGCATTCGATTTATGTAGAAATAATGATGTTTCTGTAATACGCATTGACACTCATGAGGATAACATACCAATGCAACGATTACTGAGTAAAAATGGTTTTAGATATTGTGGTATAATCTATTTATCAAGTGAAAAAAATGCTGAAACTAAACGAATTGCCTATGATAAATTGACAACATAAACTATGGGCTAACATTTTATTTATCTTAGAATTTTTGGTACTCTTGAAAAAATTCACTTGGAAAGTCAGACTTGTGGAGTCGTATATGTTAATTATAAAAATGGTTTAAGTAAGCAAAAAAACTATACACCATCTCGAGGATACTACAATGAATTTTTGAATTACTATAACGGTAATATCGTTGCTACTCCTGAAAAGAAATCGGGGATATTGAGTTAATATTTAAGATATTAAAATCAATTGAGGATAAATGTATTAAAAGCTATCTATAAATAATAGAATAAATATAAGCGATTGTTCATGAGTTTTTATATTAAAGTGTAAAAAGCTCCCTTAAACTACGGTTTTAGGGAGCTTTCCTTGCCATATACACATGTGTATGTTACATAAGTACTTCTTTATCATTTGGATTTTCATTTATCTCAAGTTCTTTAATATCCCCACGCTTAATTAGATCAGCTACAATCTCCTCATACATTTTCTTATCAATTTTATATTTAAAAAAGTATATAACATATCCAGTAACTATAAATAACAGTGGCAATATTAACATTGCAATTTTCATATAAAGCAAACCCTCATTAGTTACATCTGTTGCACTTGTGGCGGTGTTTATTCCGGAAATAATCACCGTTATGCCTACAATACCGGACGCAATTGCTCCACCCATTTTATTAATAAAGGGTTGAATAGAAAAAGTAACGCTGTCATTACGTTTGCCAAATTTCCACTGTCCGTATTCTATGGTGTCAGTCAAGAATACTAACATAAGAAGTTGTATGAATGCTTGCCCAACAAAAATTAGTACACCAGCAAGCCCAATATATATCATATTCATTGGAGAAAAGAAAAATACGATATATCCTAATACAACTAAAATAGTACCACCTGTATACAGCTGCTTTCTTGAATAATGCTTACTGAATAATGGGAATACTAGCAAAGCAATAATTTGTGAAACTCCCAGCACTAATGCAAATACTGAATACATTGCCTCATCACCATAAGCATATTTAAAAAAGTAAATTCCAAAACTTGTTGTAGTAACATAGCCTATCATAAATAAAACCATAGTAATTGCGGTAACTAATAATTGATCGTTTTTGAATATTGCAAATACCATCCCTTTTAGTGTAGTTTTATTTTCATTTTTAAACAATCCCTTTTTTTCTTTCATACCAAATAATGTAATAGATTGACCTATGTAAAGAAACACAACTACAATAACAGTAAATAAAAGGTATCCAGTTTTCATGCTACCTGTTAGCCCGCCTAAAGCCTCAGTTAGTGGTACAATGCCTACAACAACTGCGAACAAACCAATATTTGCGCAAATTCTTGCTGTTGCACCGATTTTTTCTCGCCCTTTTTGATCCATGGTCAACGAAGGAAGCATTGACCAAAAGGAAATATCATTTGCTGTAAAACTGATTCCCCACATGAGATAAATAAAGGAAAATGCAATTACATACCAAACTCCTGTAAGGCCGAAATCTGTAAAGAGTAATATTGTAAAAACACCACTTAACAGGGCGCCAATTGCAATCCATGGTTTGAACTTTCCGTATTTAGTATGTGTATTGTCTACAATTGTGCCCATTATTGGATCGTTTAAAGCATCAAATATTCTTGCGAAAACAATAATACCAATGACCCACCACATTGTACTATTAGGTAACTTTAAAATGTCCGTTAAATAAAACATGAAATACATGCTTACCAATGAATAAAGCATATCCCTACCAACAGTGCCTAATGCAAAAGTGTATTTGTTTCGTGCACTAAGATCATTTCTCATTTTCTTCTTTCTCCTTTTCAATCATGTAAAGATTTGAACCGAAATCTCCCAAAAGTCTTGTGTTTGAATTGTAATAACTACCTATAAACTCGTTGTTTAGTCCAACACCTACAGACATCAAATCTCCAAACCCACTATATGTTTCTACACAATTTGGAAGTCTATAAAATTTGTTAATCATTTTTATTGTAAATCCGTCTGGCATAATTTTAAACGGTAGTATGTGATTAATTAAAACACCAAATTGTTTGATTGAAATTCCTTGTAAATATGTTTTAAAGGTGTACATTTTGTTTTCATCAAGCCCTTTAACACTAATTGTTTCATTAGAGGGACTAGCCTTAGCCATCAACTCAAAATTCCCTAATACTGCACTATCTCTATTTGGTTCAACACACAAAAAATTAATAATATTAGATTTCGTAGTATTATAACGATAGAAAGTACCATATTGCATAATTTTTCTATATTTCTTATAAAAATCAATTTGATTAATAACTTCTTTTTCTTCTGCATAGTTTAAATATTTTAAATCGAGCTCATAGCCTAAAAGGCCAAAAGCAGATACGTTAAACCGTGTAGCTAACGGTGTTTGTCTTAAAGTTTGTTGATGTGGTGCTAAAGATACATGAGCACCCATGGTGGAAAGGGGATATAAATAACTTAACCCTCCTTGAATACTTAATCGCTCAATTGGATCTGTGTCGTCAGATGCCCAAATTTGGGGTGTAAAGCACAGCATTCCTAAGTCAAATCGATTACCACCACTTGAACATGATTCAAACAAAACATGAGGGTTTTCATATACAATTCGTCTTAAAATATCATATAGGCCCATAATATAGCAGTGAAAGAATTGCCCTTGATGATTAATTGTTGAGGAATAAGCATCACAAATATGACGATTCATATCCCATTTTACATATTCAATATTAGCACTTTTGAGAACATCATTAAAATTCTTTACAATGTAATCTCGCACCTTAGAATTACAAAGATCTAAAACATATTGATTTCTACCAAGGCTTGCTTTTCTGTTTGGAATTTTCACAACATAATCTGGATGTTGTCTAAACAGTTCACTATTTTCATTTACCATTTCTGGCTCAAACCACAATCCAAATTTAAGACCAATATTATTAATTTTTTT
>DAMDCT010000004.1:43498-47573 GCA_032091455.1 Oscillospiraceae bacterium
TTACTTAATTCATCTAACCCATTTGGCAATTTTTTTTTATTCACAAAATAATCGCCAAGACCAGATTTATCATTATTGCGGTTTCCAAACCATCCGTCATCTAATACAAAAAGTTCAATGCCTAATTTTTTAGCTTGCTTTGCAAGTTTAACAAGTTTTTGCTGGTTGAAATCGAAAAAATTCGCCTCCCAATTGTTAATAAGAATTGGTCTTTCTTTATTTGCAAATTCACCCCTAACGATATGATTGTTAATAAAGTCGTGAAAGTTATGACTAATCCCATTCAATCCATATTTGCTATAAGTCATAATTGCTTCTGGTGTTTCAAATTGTTCCCCTTGGTTTAGCTCCCAATGAAAACAATGAGGGTTAATTCCAGTCATAACTCTTACTAAATCATGATTAGATATTTCAACAGCTTCATAGTGATTTCCACTGTACACTAAATTAAATCCATATGCTTTTCCATAATCCTCATGAGCATTTTTTTCGCTAAGAATAATTCCAGGGTTATGACGATTTGAGCTGCTACCAGTTGTTGATTCGTTAACGTAAATGCCATATGAAAGCTCTCTAGTATGCTTATGAGCCTCTTTAATCCATCCGCCATCAAAGGTGATAAGGTTGTAATTTTCTGGAGGCAAATCTAACATCATACTCATAAACTTACGAATGACAAGCTGATTTTTATTATTGTTTTGAAGTACGCAACGTCGTGTGATTATATTAGTTGCAAAGTAGACGCAATAGAATAAAGATAACATAACATTGTTAACATTATCCTTCAGCTTAATAACCAAAGTTTCACAATCTAGATTATTTCCAAAAGCTGATGGTAATTCTTTTATTTCAACACTACCTTTTATGATTTCATGAGAACAATATGTAAAATCACAGACAAAGCTTTTATCTGGCATGATGAGTTCTATTGGTGTATGACGAAAATCACCTTTTCCTATGCCAGAATATTCGAGAGGAATATTATCAAGACAATATAGTTCATTAGATTCATCATATACAATACTACTTCCAACAATTGCAGTAGTTTTATGACGTAGCCCTTCAAAGCACTGATTCTGTATTCTGTCACCATAGTGAATATTTTCTAAGTGCCCAAATTCTGTCACTTTGAAAATATAGCTAGTGTTTTCAGTTGTTAGGTGAAAATAATTATCCTGTAAAAACTCTATCATATTGACCTCATAACAATTGCTTCAAAAGGTTGAAGCATATTTTCTGTATTTTTCTTCTCGTAATTTGAAAATAACACTTCACCACTAATATTATTATTAATCTTAATAATATCCTTTGAAAAATTAAGTATAACTGTAATCTTTTCATCTTTGTATGCTCTTTCGAAAATGAACAGGTCATTACTTATTTCAATTGCCTTAAAAGAGCCATTTATAAGTGCCGCGTTTGTCTTTCTAAGGTTAATTATTTTTTTATAGTAGTTGAATATTGAGCTTTCGTTGTCTATTTGGCTTTCAGCATTAATAGTCACATAATTTGAATTTACCGTAATCCAAGGTTTTACCGAAGAAAATCCACTATTAGAATTTTTATTCCATTGCATTGGTGTGCGTGCATGTGCTCGGCTTTTTTGTTTAATCATATTAAATCGTACTTTTTCTGGAATTCCAATTTTTTTTGCAAGATTATATATGTTTTGAGACTCAACATCGTTCACTTCATTTATGTTTGTAAAAGGGAAGTTAGTCATTCCAATTTCTTGTCCTTGAAAAATATAAGGAGTACCTTTTAAAGTAAGCAGTAAAGTTGCAAGCATTCTTGCTGATTTTTCCCAGAATTCACCCTCGTCGCCAAACCTCGAAACGCTTCTTGGTTGGTCATGGTTCTCAAGATAATTTGCGTTCCATTCTAATGCTTCTTGCCATTTAACAATTGTATGTATAAACTTTTTCGGCTTAAACTTACAAGAAAACCATTTGACGATAACTTGGTCAACTTCCATATGTTCAAATGGGAAAACCATATCCAACTCTTCACGTTTGGAATCACATAAATCATTAGCTATTTTGGTTGTAACAAAAACTGTTTCACCAACAGTAAAACAATCATATTGAGATAAAACTTCTTTACGCAACTGTTTTAAAATGTTATGACAACCATCAGTGGATAGATAGTGTTCAATTCCAGTAAGAAAAAGACGCTTTTTACCATTTTGTAATGAGTTTTTAAAGATAACATTAATGACGTCGCACCTAAATCCACCCACACCCTTATCAAGCCAAAATCTCATAATGCTTTTAATTTCCTCTAGCACTAAAGGATTGCTATAGTTTAAGTCTGGCTGTTTCTTTGAAAACAAATGTAAGTAGTAGTCACCAGATACTTCATCTTTATCCCAAGCTTTATTACCGAAAAATCCAGTCCAGTTATTAGGTGTTTTTTTGCCTTTGTGTGCACCTTTTCGCCAGTAGTAATAATCCCTATATTTACTGTTTTTATCCTTGCTTTTAATAAACCATTCATGTTCATCTGAGGTGTGATTGATGACTAAATCCATAATTATTTTTATGTTTCGTTTTCTTGCTTCTTGAATTAACTCATCCATATCATTCATGGTCCCGTATTCTGGATTAATTGCTTTGTAATCACTAATATCATAACCATTATCATCGTTTGGAGATTGGTATACAGGCGAAAGCCAAATAATATTTACACCTAAATTTGCAAGGTACTCAAGTTTTGTAATTATTCCTTGAATATCACCAATTCCATCATTATTAGAATCACAAAAACTTCTAGGATAAATTTGATAAACAACTGATTTTTTAATCCAATCATTCATAGTCTTTTCTCCTTTGTTTATAATTACTTATATTTATAGTACAATATTACTGTTTTATTTTTATATAGTCAATAAAATTTATAAATATTGTAAAAATATACTTTAGTTTAATGACTTTTTACTTTATTCTAATGAAACGGAATTTGTATATTGACAGCTAATACTTTTTGTGTTAACATAATAACTGTTTTAAATAGGCATTAGAGCCTTTAACATAGTTTGTATTTTTATAAACTAAGCAGAGAAATATTTTGACCATTTCCTTTTAGTAATATTATCTAAAAGAAATTAAGGCCATACGGACAGCCGGGTCAAATGCCGATTGGCAACTTTCGTTGCGTTATTGATTGAGTTGATAGCTCAAATTTTATAAGTTGGTTACTTAAAACCGTGTGTATTTCTACACATCCACTTGTGAAACAATCAATAAGAGTAGTAAAAGTATTATTTGCTATATAGACTCTAATTTCTACCTAATTTGAATAAATAAAATGAATTATCATTCAAAAATAAATAAAACATGTTAGTAGATAATGAAACTCAAGTGATTATGTGGTATAAATACCACTTTTACTTGAGTTTTTTAATTTTTTTGAGATTGTTCAATTTCATATTTCAAAACTAGATTTATTAAATTAACGATTATGATTTATTTATCCAGTCAATATTTAGAATACATGTGTTGAGCAGGGTATAATAGCTTTTAAAAGATTAACTAAGTCAATAAGAAATTAATTATATTATTTTAGGAGGATTTTATTATGGGAAGAGCATTAATTATCGGATGTGGCGGGGTAGCTAGCGTTGCTATTCATAAATGTTGCCAAAACAGTGAGGTATTTGAGGAAATTTGTATTGCAAGCAGAACAAAAAGTAAATGTGATGCATTAAAAGCGAAACTAGATGGTGGAAAAACTAAAATTCAAACAGCACAAGTAAATGCAGATAATGTTGAGGAATTAGTTACTTTAATTAACAACTTTAATCCTGATGTAGTTGTTAACCTTGCATTGCCTTATCAAGATTTAACTATTATGGATGCATGTCTTGAAACAAAAACAAATTATGTTGATACTGCAAACTATGAGCCATTAGATGTTGCAAAGTTTGAATATAAATGGCAATGGGAATATCGTGAACGCTTTGAAAAAGCTGGAATTACAGCACTTTTAGGAAGTGGATTTGACCCAGGAGTAACAGGAGTATTTTCAGCTTATGCTCAAAAACATTATTTTGACGAAATATACGAAATAGATATTT
>DAMDCT010000004.1:47583-55921 GCA_032091455.1 Oscillospiraceae bacterium
TTAGATGCAAATGCAGGTGACCACGGTTATCCATTTGCGACTAATTTTAACCCAGAGATTAATATTCGTGAAGTTGCTGCTAACGGTAGCTATTGGGAAAATGGTAACTGGGTAGAAACAGAGCCAATGGAGATTAAGAGAGTTTACAATTTCCCTGAGATTGGTGAAAAAGACATGTACTTACTTCATCATGAGGAATTAGAATCATTAGCTTTAAATATTAAAGGCATTAAAAGAATTCGCTTCTTTATGACTTTTGGACAAAGTTATATTACACACTTAAAGTGTCTTGAAAATGTAGGTATGACTTCAATAGAGCCTATAGAGTTTGAGGGAAAACAAATTGTTCCTTTACAATTTCTAAAAGCTGTACTTCCAGACCCAGCATCTTTAGGTCCAAGAACAAAAGGCAAAACAAATATAGGTTGCATTTTTAAAGGAATAAAAGATGGACAAGAAAAAACATACTATGTTTACAATGTATGTGACCATCAGGAATGCTACAAAGAAGTTGAATCACAAGCAATATCATACACAACTGGCGTTCCAGCAATGATTGGCGCAATGATGCTAATGAACAAAACGTGGAATAAAGCAGGAGTATATAACATTGAAGAATTTGATCCGGATCCATTTATGGAAGCGTTAAATAAATGGGGATTACCATGGCAAGAAAGTTTCAACCCAGAAATGGTGGATTAGAAAATGACACTTGATTTTGATTTAGATGCAATACAGACACCTTATTATATTGTTGATGAAAGATTATCAATTAAAAATTTAGAAGTCTTAAAAAACATCATGGATAGGACAGGATGCCATATCCTTCTTGCCCAGAAAGCATTTTCAATGTTTTCTATGTATCCTTTGATTGGAAAATATTTAAGTGGTGCAACAGCAAGCGGACTAAATGAGGCGAAATTAGGATATGAAGAAATGGGAAAGGAAAACCACATTTTTTCTCCTGCATATTTAGATAGTGAGTTTGATGAAATATTATCCATATGTGACCATATTCTATTTAATTCATTTGACCAATGGGCAAAGTTTAAAGATAAAGCATTGGCAAATGGTAATAGCTGTGGCATTAGAGTTAATCCAGAGTGCTCAACACAAGATCATGCAATTTATGACCCTTGTTCAATTGGCTCTCGCTTAGGAGTAACAAAGAAAAATTTTAGACCAGACTTATTGGATGGAATAAAGGGATTGCATTTTCATACCCTTTGTGAACAAAACTCAGATGCTTTAGTTCATACGTTAAATGCCTTTGAAGAAAACTTCGGAGAATATTTATATCAAATGGATTGGGTAAACTTTGGTGGCGGACATCATATTACACGACCAGATTATGACATTGAAACTTTAATTACTTGTATTAATCGAATTAAGGATAAGTATAATGTTGAAGTATATCTCGAACCTGGCGAAGCTGTAGCCTTAAATACAGGATTTTTAGTTTCGACAGTTTTAGATATTATTGATAATGATATGAATATTGCTATTATGGATACATCTGCAGCATGCCATATGCCTGACGTTTTAGAAATGCCTTATCGTCCGAATATTATAGGGTCAGCTATGCCAAATGAAAAAAAATGCACCTATCGCTTAGGTGGTCCAACCTGTTTAGCTGGTGATATTATTGGAGATTATTCTTTTGATACGTCATTGAAAATAGGGGACAAGCTAGTGTTTTGTGATATGGCTCATTATTCAATGGTTAAAAATAATACTTTTAATGGAATGAATTTACCATCAATTGCAAAGGTAAATGAACACCGTGAAGTAGAGATTATTCGTACTTTTGGATATGAGGATTTTAAAAATAGATTATCATAGGAATTTCAATTTTAATTTAGTCTTATAATGTTTATATTTTCATTGACATAAGAAGAACCAAAACTTGTATTATGTACGAAAGAAAATGGTGAGAATAATGATTATAAAAAAGATAAATCAGCAAAGCGATATTCCTATCGAATACATTAACACACCAATTGAAAGCTTAATACAGTATCAAAATTTCGCTAAACCATTTGGAAAATATGATTCGGCTCAATTGCTTGTTGCAATGTGTATGGATAATCGCAAACAGCTCCGAATGCCTGAAAACTTCGCATATATTATAAGGACTGGGGGCGCAAATTTAAGGTACAGTGAGTTTAAAGTATCATATGCTATAGCCTTAGGAAAACTGGATTATATAGTATTAATTGCACATGATAAATGTGGAATGGTTAACTTAGCCTCAAAAATGAATAGCTTTATTGAGGGGTTAAGCAGATTGGAGAATTGGGATGAAGAAAAAGCAAAAGAGCATTTCTATAATTATGCACCAATGTATGAAATAGAAAACGAAGTCGATTTTGTTATTAATGAAAGTAAACGCCTATCACAAAAATATAAAGGCGTTACAGTCATTCCACTATATTATACTTTAGATGATAACAAACTTAATTTAATTGTTGAATAGAAATATAAAAAACAAGAGCATATCAATATATAAGCCTATGAATGTGACATTACTCACAGTTAGGATTATTTTGATATGCTCTTGTTAACTTTAAATTAACATTAAACAGGAAATTAAGATTATGCTTTTTTCTTTTCAGGAATTACAATTTCTCCTGATTTTTGAAGTGCAAATTTTGCAGCAACTGGTCCTATTATAGAATATATAAATGTAGAACACAATATAATCACACGTATTTGTGTTGCATATTCTGGTATTATACTTCCTGCAACCACGATAAGACCCAATGCAACTCCTGCCTGTGGCATAAGAGTAGGACCTAAATATTTACATATTTTACTTTCTTGCTTGGTAATTTTACCACCAAACCATGCGCCAGCGATTTTACCTATAACACGCATTACAACGTATAACAGTCCGATTATTCCTATTCCTGCAAGAGCTGAAACTTCGAAACCTGCTCCTGAAATAACGAAGAATATCATGAAAATAGGTGGCGAAAATGCATCTGTAAGTTTAACTACACTATCAATGTCTTCATAAATATTCACAAGAACTCCACCAAGTGCCATACAAGCAAGTAAAGGCGAACCATGAACTAGACCCGCTGTCCAATAGGTTATTAAAATAAATCCAATTACTATGCAAAGTCTATTAGTTGATTTCTTAAACCATCTAAAAACTAATTTCATAAGAATACTTGCTAAGCCGCCTAAAATAAATGATATTACTATTTCATATATAGGGCTTAATAGGGATAAAGCAATATTAGTGTTAAGGCTTGATGACATCATTTTTACTATAGTTGTTGCAAATCCAAAGCCTATAAGAGCTACAGCATCATCAATTGCTACGACACTCATTAGCATTGATGTTAATGAACCTTTAGCTTTATACTGATTAATAACCATAATAGTTTGAGCAGGGGCAGTAGCAGCGGCGATTGCACCTAGTAAAATTGACAGCTTTAAATCACAACCAAAAAGAATTAGTGCTACGGTAACTAATATAATTGCTCCAAAAGATTCTGCAATTGCAATTATTATAGGCGCAATCCCAACTTTCCTGAAATACTTTAAATTAAATTCACTTCCAATTGAGAATGCAATAAATCCTAATGCTATATTAGATATAACGGAAAACCCGTTTACCATGCTATTTGGAATTAAGTTGAAAAATGATGGACCTAATAAAAGTCCAGCGATTAAATAACCAGTTACATTTGGGAGTTTAACAAATTTTGCAAGTCTGCCAAAAAGAATTCCGGCAAACAATATTATAGCGACTTCAATAATTATTTTACTTTCCAATTTTCCCGAATCCCTTCATAAAATCAATTGGTACACTAAAAACTACGCCAGTATCTTTACGTGAAAGATCACCAACAACAGACTCAATGGCATTTACAGCATCTGTTAGTTGACAATCTTGAATAACAGTAAAGATAACATTGCTTTTTTCTCTTTCTGGATTTAAAAAAGCTCTAAGTGATCCTAAAAAAGGAATTTCATCTTCGTCATGTTTATGACTAAGTAATCTAGCCATTCCCATGCTGTCTAATACAGTAGCTCCGCAAATGTCTTTGAGTGCAAAGGCTGTTAGAACTGAATCCAATTTTTCTGTTTTATTTAATACAAAAAATAATAGTTTCATGTTTCCTCCTTGATATTTTTATTTATTAACTTAATTTAATATAATAGCTTTATTTATAATGTTGTATAGTTCAACATTATAAATAAAGCTATATAAATTCTATAATATATACGTAATTATGGAATTGATGAAAATTCTACAGATTATTTATGAACTAAGTTAACAATATATATAATAACACTTTTGATTTAATGTTTCAACACATGTTTTTTTAATATAAGTTAAAACGTTATTATGCATAAACATGATGCAATAAATCAATAAGTATTAATTTCATTTATCATTTGTTGACTTGATATGTTATATATGGTAGAATGTGCACATAATTTGATTGAGAATATCTTACAATTTTATTTTGAAAGAGTGATAGAAAATGGATAAAATAATAATTCCATCAAAACAACAAGTTGAGTGGTCTACGTTTGAATTGGGTGCTATATTGCATTATGATGTTACAGTACACGAACCAAGTTATGAATTTAGAAATCAAAGGGGGTACCATCCAGACCCTGGCATTGTTAATCCGACAAATTTAAATACAGACCAATGGGTTGAATCTGCCGCTAATGCAGGAATTAAATACATAGTTTTGGTAGCAAAACATTGTACAGGGTTTTGTTTATGGCCAACAAAAGAATATGAATATAGTATAAAAAATACACCATATAAAGATGGTAAAGGTGATATAGTAAAAGAGTTTATAGAATCTTGTGAAAAATATGGTGTGAAACCAGGACTTTATTATAGTTCATCATGTAATGCGTTTTGTAATGTGGATAATCCTGGATCAGTTTTATCTGGAAATGCAGATGAACAAAAAAGATATAACCAAATTGTTGAGAATCAACTTACAGAGCTATGGACACAATATGGAGATTTATTTGAAATATGGTTTGATGGAGGATGTTTGCCAGTTGAAGAGGGTGGACCTGATATTATTTCTTTATTGAATAAATATCAGCCTAATGCTGTTGTTTTTCAAGGACCTAAAAGCACAAAGTCACTTATTCGCTGGGTTGGAAATGAAGATGGTGTAGCACCAGAAAATTGTTGGAGTACTACTTATTATTCAGATGATAATTATGACGGAACAACTGAATATGATAATTTACATGGGGATCCCAGTGGAGATATATGGAGTCCAGGTGAGTGTGATGTTCCACTTAGAAGTCATGAAGCATATGGTGGAGGATGGTTTTGGAGAAAAGATGAAGAACAGTATGTATATTCTGCAGAACATTTCTTGAATTTGTATTATAAGTCTGTTGGTAGAAACACAAATATGTTAATTGGTTTAGTGGTAGATGAAAAAGGCTTAATACCTGATAAAGATGTGCAAACTATTAAAGAATTAAACATTCTAATAAAAAAGCAATTTAAAACTAAATTAGGCGAAGTTTATGGAAATGAGTTAATCTATCAAATTGATACACGTGGAAAGCCGATATTCAACATTCAAATAATGGAAGACATTGAAAAAGGTCAAAGAGTTTTGGGGTTTGAAATTTATGGAATTTTAGAGGGGAAAAAGGAACTTATCTTTTGTTCTGAATGTGTTGGACATAAAAGACTGGTAAAAATGAATGGTGAATTATTTGATAAAATAGAGTTAATTATTACTAAATATAAAGATACTCCATACATAAAAAGCTTTGCTGTTTTTTGTTAATAATTGTTTATACTAAGCTATACAAAAGAGGTTGTCGTAAAATACCATTTTTACGACAACCTCTTTTAATGGTATAAAATCATAGTGTTTTGCAGAGTTCTTTTAAATAACGTTTGAAATTAGGACCAATTTCTTTATGAGTTAGTCCTGTTTCTACAATTGCCTCTAATACACCTAGTTTGTTGCCCATGTCATAACGTTTACCTATGAAGTCAACTCCGACCATACCCTTAGTGTTTGCTAATACCTTCATAGCATCAGTTAATTGATATTCACCACCAGCACCTTTTGGTATGGTTTCAAGAATATCAAAAATCTCAGGAGGTAAAACACAGCGTCCTAGTATTGAGAATAGGGAGAGAATTTGTTCATTAGTAGCAGGCTTTTCAATCATATCTGTAACTTTATAAAGATTGTCATGAAATAAATCCACTTTTAAAGAAGAATATTTATAGATATCTTCAGCTTCTACAGCTTTAATACCAACACAGCCAAGCCCAAATTCATCATATGCAGCTATTAGCTGACCACACACAGGATTATCACCCATTATTACATCATCGCCGTATAAGACTGCAAATGGTTCGTTACCTACGAATGATTTTGCACACATTACAGCATGGCCAAGACCTTTAGTTTCCTTTTGACGAATATAGGTAATGTTAGCGAGATTTGATATATTAATAATTTCATCATACATTTCATTTTTTCCGCTGGATAGAAGTCGACTTTCAAGTTCTGGAGAACGGTCAAAATGATCTTCCATTATAGTTTTGCCTCTACTTGTAATAATGCAAATATCTTCAATACCGCTTTTTACGGCTTCTTCAACAATATATTGAATTGCTGGTTTATCTACGATAGGTAACATTTCTTTAGGCATTGCTTTTGTTGCAGGTAATACTCGTGTACCAAGTCCTGCTGCTGGTATAATCGCCTTTTTTATTGACATAAGATAACCTCCACTGTTATATTTATTTAGTTAGTATACTTGTAATAATAATATCATATCAACAGAATATATGCAATTATTATCACCTGAATTTATAACTATCAAAAAAGCAAACTAAAAAAGTCTGTTTTTTTCAAAAAGAGTATTGACATATGTACGTATGTTTGTTATACTATAACACGTTGCTAGTGAATAACTAAGTGATACGCGGGTGTAGTTCAATGGTAGAATTCCAGCCTTCCAAGCTGGTCGCGTGGGTTCGATTCCCATCACCCGCTCCATTTTTATGCTTATTTATAAATTTGTAAGACAAGCATAAACCATGAGCGCCCATAGCTCAGTTGGATAGAGCAACTGCCTTCTAAGCAGTAGGCCACAGGTTCGAATCCTGTTGGGCGTACCAAAAAAGAAAATTACATGGTGGGTGTAGCTCAGTTGGTTAGAGCGCCAGATTGTGGCTCTGGAGGCCGTGGGTTCGAATCCCATTATCCACCCCATTATTTTCTTTTTTGTACTCTGGGGTATCGCCAAGCGGTAAGGCACAGGACTTTGACTCCTGCATTCCGATAGTTCGAATCTATCTACCCCAACCATATTCGTACGTCAAATATGATGCAAAAAAGCATTCCTTCGGGAGTGCTTTTTTGCGTTAAACTGGTTTATCTACTGTGTTTGCTGCGGTATGTGTGTGTGAGTTTAATACTGGTCCAAAAAACATAAAATAGCAATTCCCAAAAGGTTTACTTTAAAATAAAAATCCCCTAATTTCAGATTTTTATAATACAATCTAAAAATAGGGGATTATAACTTGTTGTAATTAAAAAACAAAAGACTTAAAATAACTTAATCAACGATTCTAACTCTTCAGATAAAACCTTTGCAAGCTCAAAATTGTTATCTCTTAATGCCAATGCTATTTTTGTTTCAACTAATGTTTTCTTTTGCTCAATTTCCAAGTAATCTTTACCAAAATGATTCGCATAAATCATCTTTCTAAATTTTCGCATACTCATTTTTCTAATAGTCTTATTTTCAATGATTAAAACAAAATCCATACAGTTTACTATAGAATAGAAATCATGAGAAATCATGAGAATTGCACCATTATAGTTTCTTATAGCTTTTTCAAGTTCGATTTGTGAATATGTGTCTAAATGACTTGTTGGCTCATCAAGAAGCAACATGTTTGCTTTACCAGCAGAAATTTTAGCTAATTGAAGTATATTTTTTTCTCCACCAGATAAACATTCTATCTTTTGATTAATGATTTCTTCTTCAAAGCCATAGTTTGCAATATATGATATAATTTCTTCATAATTATTAAATCCTGCATCAAAGAATTCATCAAGTATTGTATTAGATTCATTTAGCATTTCACCTTGAAGTTGAGATAAGTATGCCATTTCAATATCTTTATTTATTTCAATAGAATCATGGCTATTTTTAAATATTTCTCGAAGTAGAGTTGTTTTTCCAGTACCATTTGAACCGATTATGGCTACTTTATCAGTAGATTTAATCTCAAAATTTACGTGCTCTAATAAAATATCATCAAATTTAACGCTGAATTCATTAACTTGTAAAGCTA
>DAMDCT010000004.1:55931-58718 GCA_032091455.1 Oscillospiraceae bacterium
TTCTTTAATTTCATTATCAGTAACTAAACGAATATCCGGTTGTTTAATATATACAAATGGCGCTTTAATTCTTCGTGCTTCTAATCTCTCTTGGATTTTCACTCTAGCATTTAGAGATTTGCCTCTTGCAACGTCATCACGGTCTGTTGCTATAGCTCTTAGTTTATCAATGTAGATCTCATTTCTCTCAATTTCTTTATTATCAGCAATAGCTAGTTCTTGTAACTCAATTTTACTTTTAAGTAATGAGAAGTTATAATCAATATATCCTCCATCAAATTCTTGTAGTTGCATATTTTCGAGGTGTATAATTTTATTAAAACAATGATTTAATAAATATCTGTTGTGAGTAATAATTAGTAGCGTTCCTTTGTGTGAATTAATTAATTTTTTAAGAGAATTAAGGTTTTCAAAATCTAAAAACACATCGGGTTCATCCATAATCATTAAGTCCTTACTACTTAGCATTTCCTTAATCACTTGAATAAGTTTGAATTCGCCACCACTGAGTTCAGATACCATTAGATATTTATGTTTCATTAGATTTGCTAAATTTAATTTTTTATTTATGTTGCTCTCAAAATCATTGCCACCAAGTGCTTCAAATGCATCTAAAGACTGTTGGTACTTTTCCAGCAAAGTTTCAATATCCAAAGACGTTTCCATTTCAGTGCAAATTGCTTTTAATTCATTTTGCAACTTAATAAATTCTCCTCCTATATATTCAAACACCGTAATTTCTTTTGTTTTGTCTGGTTGAGAGAACTGGCTTACATATCCAATTTTACAGTCCGGTGCAATCTCTAGCTTCCCATCGAACATATATCTTTCTGGATCAATAATTATATCAATTAGCGTGCTTTTTCCACTGCCACTTATTCCTATAAAAGCACAATGTTGTCCATCTTCTAATGTGAATGAAATTTTATCATATAAATCCTTTTGCGGAAACGAGTAGGATAAATTATCAACTTTAATCATATTATTCATCACCTTTCTTTATCATTAAAAAAGAGCCTATAAAAATAAGCTCTATACATTATATATCCAATTGCAATTTTACAATTGATTTTATATATTAAACACATTTTTTGATTTCGCTATTAGTATTATAACATTTTCGATGACTATATTCAATAACCTAAAAAATTAGAAATTGATCTAAAATAAAAAGTATATAATTATTATTTATCGACTTTAATCTGGAAGTGAAATATGGTTATGTTTTTTCTTAGACAGTGTAGTTAGGCTTTATTTTAGTATTATAATTGCTGTATTTTACAGTGTTTATAGGTAACAATAAAAAAGCAAAATTCAATTAACAGCAATTAGTAGGGAAAAGGGTTGACATATGGACGGATTTTTGGTATACTATAACACGTCGCTAGTGAATAACTAGGTGATACGCGGGTGTAGTTCAATGGTAGAATTCCAGCCTTCCAAGCTGGTCGCGTGGGTTCGATTCCCATCACCCGCTCCATTTTTATGCTTATTTATAAATTTGTAAGACAAGCATAAACCATGAGCGCCCATAGCTCAGTTGGATAGAGCAACTGCCTTCTAAGCAGTAGGCCACAGGTTCGAATCCTGTTGGGCGTACCAAAAAAGAAAATTACATGGTGGGTGTAGCTCAGTTGGTTAGAGCGCCAGATTGTGGCTCTGGAGGCCGTGGGTTCGAATCCCATTATCCACCCCATTATTTTCTTTTTTGTACTCTGGGGTATCGCCAAGCGGTAAGGCACAGGACTTTGACTCCTGCATTCCGATAGTTCGAATCTATCTACCCCAACCATATTCGTACGTCAAATATGATGCAAAAAAGCATTCCTTCGGGAGTGCTTTTTTGCGTTAAACTGGTTTATCTACTGTGTTTGCTGCGGTATGTGTGTGTGAGTTTAATACTGGTCCAAAAAACATAAAATAGCAATTCCCAAAAGGTTTACTTTAAAATAAAAATCCCCTAATTTCAGATTTTTATAATACAATCTAAAAATAGGGGATTATAACTTGTTGTAATTAAAAAACAAAAGACTTAAAATAACTTAATCAACGATTCTAACTCTTCAGATAAAACCTTTGCAAGCTCAAAATTGTTATCTCTTAATGCCAATGCTATTTTTGTTTCAACTAATGTTTTCTTTTGCTCAATTTCCAAGTAATCTTTACCAAAATGATTCGCATAAATCATCTTTCTAAATTTTCGCATACTCATTTTTCTAATAGTCTTATTTTCAATGATTAAAACAAAATCCATACAGTTTACTATAGAATAGAAATCATGAGAAATCATGAGAATTGCACCATTATAGTTTCTTATAGCTTTTTCAAGTTCGATTTGTGAATATGTGTCTAAATGACTTGTTGGCTCATCAAGAAGCAACATGTTTGCTTTACCAGCAGAAATTTTAGCTAATTGAAGTATATTTTTTTCTCCACCAGATAAACATTCTATCTTTTGATTAATGATTTCTTCTTCAAAGCCATAGTTTGCAATATATGATATAATTTCTTCATAATTATTAAATCCTGCATCAAAGAATTCATCAAGTATTGTATTAGATTCATTTAGCATTTCACCTTGAAGTTGAGATAAGTATGCCATTTCAATATCTTTATTTATTTCAATAGAATCATGGCTATTTTTAAATATTTCTCGAAGTAGAGTTGTTTTTCCAGTACCATTTGAACCGATTATGGCTACTTTATCAGTAGATTTAATCTCAAAATTTACGTGCTCTAATAAAATATCATCAAATTTAACGCTGAATTCATTAACTTGTAAAGCTA
>DAMDCT010000005.1:0-413 GCA_032091455.1 Oscillospiraceae bacterium
CATTCCCTCACCATCAAATGTAATAGTAGCACCATCTGCATTTTCCTTAACGGTCATCTCAATATTTTCAAGTTGCATACTGCATAAAATGTCAGACAAATATTTTTTTGCCAAATCTAACTTTTGCATTGCAGGTGTCTTTTCTATAATCTCAACACTGGCTTTAACTATAGCTTCACCCTTTTGCTTTCCGAACAAAGTTTTTTTAGGCGTTTCAACTATCTCTATTTGACAGCTCTCTCTTTCAACACCAAGCTCATTAACGGCTATTTGGATTGCCTCATCGATTGAAGCGGCTTTCGCTAATACTTCTTTAATCATAAGTTTCTTTCCTCCGTTTATTATTCCTCAGTATAGTTATCTCCATACTTTTCTGCTGCTTTTCTTCTTGCCTCAGCTAAACGTTTTTTTGC
>DAMDCT010000005.1:423-4750 GCA_032091455.1 Oscillospiraceae bacterium
CAATTTCTGTGTCACTTGTACTTTCAATCGCAGGTAAAGTTTTCTTTCCTCTTTTTTCCATAACATTATTATATGCCTCGAGTTTTTCACGCTTTTTACGCATTTTTTCTCTTATTTTATCGGCATTTTTGTTGTTTTCTAATGCAAGTTTTTCAGGTGTATATATTTTTCCTAAAATTATTGTTTGTCCTATCATAAACACATTGGATACAATCCAGTACAAACCAACACCTGTTGGAAAAGTAAATGCAAACCATAATGACATTAGCGGCATGAAATACATCATATATTTCATTGCGCCTTGCATTTGTTGCCCATTTTTTGATTGTTGTTTCATAGATACAACAGTAGTCAGAAATGCAGTAACACCAGCTAAAATTGGTATAATTACTAACCAATTAAACCCAAATGTAGGTGTAACACCGAGGTCTATTCCAAGAAAATTCATATCAAAATGCTGAATTTTTGAAGTCCATTTCTCGCCGATTGCTTTTATTAGTTCGCTATTACCATTTTGAACCCCATAAATTATTTTAATTTCAGCCCCACTTGTTGCTTTACCCAAAATTTTCGTTGCATTCGCAATCAAATCGGCTGGCATTTGTAATAAATGTTTAAGTGGTTTATAAATAACATCTATAATACCAAATAGTAAGACCATCTGAACAACCATTGGAAGACATCCTGCTGTTGGACTAATACCTTCTTGTTCGTAGAGCTTCATCATTTCACTTTGATATTTTTGTTTATCTTTTCCGCATTTTTTCTCTAAAGCCTTAAGCTTAGGTTGAAATGCAGCTGTTTTTGCTGTGCTTTTCTGTTGTTTGATAGATAGCGGAATTAAGGCTACTTTTGTTAATAAAATAAATAATATTAATGTTATTCCGTAGTTATTGATAAAACTATCAATAGCAAACATTATCCAACCTAGCGGCGTTCCTAAAAAACCCATAAATTCCTCCAAAATAATTTCTTATATTATTAAATGCATTAACTATACATACGTAAGCTGTTAACATTTTAATTCTCTTTGTTATTTCTTTTTACCAGAAAATGAAATTCTTCAGGTAAGGGATCATATCCACCCTTACAAAAAGGATTACATCTTACTATTCTTAATATTGCAAGATAAGTACCTTTGAAAAATCCAAACTTAAATAATGCTTCTTTAGCATATGAGGAACAGGTTGGTCGAAAACGACATTGCGGTGGAAATAATGGCGATATAAATTTTCTGTATAAATCAATAAAGAATATCATTACATATTTCATTTTTTCATCAAAACTTCAATCTGTTTTTTCATAACGGATTTTATCTTTATGGTGTTTGATAAAGGAGTATCTTTACGCGCCACAAATACAAAATCATATCCTATTAAGTTTATAACATTTTCTTGATTTAATTCAACAAATGCTTGATTTATAATCCTTCTTGCTCTATTCCTTTTTACAGCACATCCAATTTTTTTAGACGTGGTTATTCCAATTCTCGTTTCTTGATGCCTATTTTTTATCATGTAACTAACAAGCAAAGGATGAGCCTTAAACTTACCTTGATAATAAGCCCTTTTAAACTCTTTATTAAGTTTTAGAGATAACATTGTTTTTCTCATTAGGTATAAAACCCCTCGCTATGAAATAAAACTATATTATTTATTTCAATCACAATAAATTAAAAATAAAGACCACTAAAAAAGTGGTCAGTCATTCTTTAGTTTTTTTAAAAAACTATACCACACAATAATATAATACCATTAATGTTTTAAAAAAACTATTAATAAATTTAAAACAATTTGGTATAAGGTGGCACTAAACTTAGTAGCTTAGTCTTTTTCTGCCTTTAGCACGACGACGAGCTAAAACTTTTCTTCCGTTTTTATCTGCCATTCTTTTCATAAAACCATGAACCTTTTTTCTGTGAAGTTTTTTTGGTTGATAAGTTCTTTTCATATTCCAAGTCCCCCTTTAGTAAGACATTTATATATCATTTATTTTTAAAGCTTGCCCTAAATCCGCAAAATTTGCTTTCTAAATTAGGCGAAACCTTGCAAGTTAATATTATAAACTATCCAATATTGTTTTGTCAAGCTATTTTTTAATTATTCTTTTTTTAAAATAATAACTCTTTATTAATTATAAATTTCCAATAGTTGTTAGATTATTATAATTGTTAAAATATTGTAAAATCTACTTAAGTTGAGTATAAATAATTTTTTTTTGAACAAAACTCTCTTCATTATATAATATATGCAAAATATCTTGTTTAAAACTTGAAAAGACCTTGAACAAATGTTTAAAATTTGTTATAATAATGTACATGCACTGTAGTTTGTTTAAACATTGACTAACAGCTTTTAAACAATAATATTAACAGCTTTTAAACCTTTCAACTTTTTTACACATTAGTTTGTTTAAAAGCGGTTTATTTTTTATTTATATTATAAACTAGTCTATCGCAATCTACTATCATTACTATACAATATAACGGAGGTTTTTTCAACATGGAGTCTTTTATAGAGGTGTTTAATCTTGTTAAAGAATATGTAAAAGAGCGTGTATCCGATGTGGCTTATGGATGCTGGATTACTTTTATAGAACCTGTCAGATTCAGTGATAACAAGGCTATTATCTACATAAAAACAGTTTTTCAGCGCGACATACTGCAAAAACAATATATGGACAAGATAAAAGACGGTTTTACTGCTGTTCTTGGTTTCCCTATAGAAGTTATTATTGCTACTGAGGATGACATCAATCAATACATAGGTGATGAATTTTTACCTAATCAAAACAAACTTGTTTCAAAAGAGCCAGAATCTAAACCAATGTCATCAACTAAAACCGATACTGAAGGTGGAAACTACGAATATACATTTGACACCTTTATAGTAGGAACTTCAAATAACTTTGCGTATGCTGCTTGTAAAGCAATTGCAACCCAACAGTCTGGTTCATACAATCCCCTATTCATTTATGGTCCATCTGGTCTTGGAAAAACTCATTTGTTATCTGCTATAAGTAATGAAATTTATAAATTAAACCCTAATAAAAATATTATTTCAGTTAGTAGTGAGCTTTTTACAAATGAATTGATTGCCGCAATTGGTACAAAAACTATTAATAGTTTTCATAACAAGTATAGAAAAGCAGATATTCTTCTTGTTGATGATATTCAGTTTATTGCAGGTAAAGAAAGTACACAAGAAGAATTTTTCCATACATTTAATGAACTATATCAAGTAGGTAAACAAATAGTTCTTACATCCGACCGTCCTCCAAAAGACATAAAAACTCTTGAGGATAGGCTTAAAAGTCGTTTTGAGTGGGGCCTATTGACTGATATATCTCCACCAGACTTCGAAACAAGAATTGCAATAATTAATAGAAAAGCTGATCTTTTACAAATAGAAATTCCTTCTGATGTATCAGAATTTATTGCAAATAGATTAAAAACAAACATTAGGCAACTAGAAGGAGCAGTAAAAAAAATAAAAGCTTATAAATTACTTGCTGGCTCTCCTCCATCTATAAGCGTTGCTCAAACTGTAATTAAAGAGATACTTAATGATAACCAACCCGTTCCTGTTACTGTTGAAAGAATTATTGAGGAAGTATCAAAAACTTACTCAGTTTCACCAGAAGATATTCGTTCTAACAAACGTTCTGCTAACATTTCGACAGCAAGACAAGCTGCTATATACATAGTTAGAGAAGTTACTCAAATGTCACTTGCTCCTATAGGAGAAGAATTTGGGGGAAGAGATCATTCAACTATTGTTTATGCATTAAGGCAGGTTGAAAAGTCTATGTTATCTGACGCACGTCAAAAAGCAATTATTGAAGATATAATTAAAAATATTAGAAACAAATAATAAATTTTAATATGTTAAAATCTAAATTGAATAAAAAGTTTTCAACACAGTTCTTTTAAACATAAAAAACACAAAAAAATCATTTTCTTTTTTTCTCTTTAGTTTTTAACATATTTTTTAACATATTATAAACCTTCAACAACTAATTTTGTTTAGTTATTTTCAGCCCCTTAATCTTTAAACAAATTAAACTTTTTCATAACATCAGATTAACAAGGATAAAATGTTCTTAAACCCTTTTAATTACTGTCTTATCTGTATCTTTAAACATTACTAACAGGCCCTACTACTACTACTATTTATTTATATATCTTTATATTATATATAATAAATTTTTTTATTAATTATTAAATTTTAAAAGGAGCTTATTTTATGAAGTTTACTTGCGAAAAAAGCTTATTAAGTGAAGCAATAAATAATGTAACACCTGCTGTTTCATCTAAATCAACTTTAAT
>DAMDCT010000005.1:4898-11860 GCA_032091455.1 Oscillospiraceae bacterium
TCTTACCATTATAAAATGTAATGATGTTGAGTTCACTATATTAGGACTTAATTCAGATGAATATCCTGATATGCCAACTATAACAAATGATCAAGAATTTGAAATTCCCCATTTTATTCTAAAAAAAATGATTTCACAAACCTTATTTTCTGTTTCTCAAAATGATCAAACTCCTGTTCACACAGGTTCACTATTTGATATTGCAAATGGAATATTGAGCATAGTTTCAGTTGATGGTTATCGTCTCGCAATGAGGAAAGAAAATATTAATGTAAAAGATAATTTTAAATTTATAGTTCCTGGCAAAACTTTATCTGAAATTGTAAAACTTTTATCCCGTCTTGTTTTAGAAGAGGATAATAACAAAGTAAAAGTAAACGTTACTAGCAAACATATTAGTTTTTGCATTAATGGATATATAATAATTTCTCGTCTTTTAGAAGGAGAATTTTTAGATTATAAAAATGCTATCCCAAAAGATTGTCAAACAAAAGTTACAATTGAAACAAAAGAATTTCTAGATAGCATTAATCGTGCATCTATTATTATTAATGAAAAGGCTAAAAGCCCAATTAAATGTAGTTTTGAAGAAGAAAGCATAAAAGTTTTTTGTGAAACTGCAATGGGAAAAGTAAATGATGAAATAAAAGCAAAAATTGACGGTAATCCTGTTAAAATTGGTTTCAATAACAAATACATGGCTGAAGCATTAAGAGCAAGTGAATGTGATAAAATTTTAATTCAAATTAATGGTCCAATATCCCCAATGACAATCGTTCCTATAGATGATGATAGTTTTTTATTTTTAGTTTTACCTGTAAGACTTAAATAAAAGTAGAAGTTTTGATAATATTTTTCAAATCTATATGAAAGGATTGGACTTATAAATGGAAGAAACAGTTGAAATATTAATTAATACAGAGTTTATAAAGCTTGATCAACTTTTAAAATTTGCTGGTATTGCTGAAAGTGGTGGTCACGCTAAAGAAATAATTTCTGAGGGTGTTGTTGTTTTAAACGGAGAAATATGTACAATGCGGGGTAAGAAAGTATTTGATGGTGATAAAGTAGAATTAGATGATTATTGCTTTATTATCAAAAAAAGTTAGCACAACATAATATTACAGAAAATAAAAATGAGGTTATTTCGTGAGGTTAAGAAAAATAGAAATAAAAAACTTTAGAAATATTGAAAATTTGGAGATTACCCCATGTGATAATATTAATGTTATTTATGGTGACAATGCTCAAGGAAAAACTAATATTATAGAATCAATATGGCTTTTTACTGGAAATCAAAGCTTTAGAGGATCTAAAAAGCAGGAAATGATTAAGTTTGATTGTAATGAATCTTCAATAAATATTAATTTTGAAGACAGTAAGAGAGAACAAAAAGCTAATATTATTTTGGCAAATAAAAACACTGTAAAATTAAATAATGTAGAACTAGCTTCTTTATCAGAATTAAATGGTAATTTTTATTGTGTTGTTTTTTCACCATCTCACCTTTCTTTCATTAAAGATGGTCCTAAAAACAGAAGACGGTTTATTGATATTGCTATTTCTCAAATAAAACCTCAGTATAAAAATTATTTAAATACTTATGAAAAGCTACTAAAGCAGAGAAATGCACTCCTAAAAACATCTGAAAAATACGTGCATTTGAAAAATGATATTGATGTATGGGATTTGCAAATAGCAAAAATAGGTACAATAATATCAATTTATAGAAATGATTATATAAATAAATTATTATTTTTAGCTAAGGATATTTACAAAAATTTAAGTTCTAAGAGAGAAAGTTTTGACATAAAATATATTTCTACTGTATTTAATAATGTGGAAGAAATTAAAGTTTATGAGGACAATCAGGTTAATATTTATTATCAGAAGTTAAAGCAAACATTTGAATATGATGTTCGACAAGGGTATACAACTTGTGGAATTCATAGTGATGATATAGATATTTATATAGATGAGCTTTTAGTAAAGACATATGGCTCGCAAGGACAACAAAGAAGCAGTGTAATAACTTTAAAGTTGAGTGAAGCTTTATTGTTAAAGCGTGTTACAGGAGAAAACCCTATAATGCTTTTAGATGATGTAATGAGTGAGCTTGATGAAAGCAGACAAGATTATATATTAAATCATGTAAAAGATATGCAAGTATTTATAACTTGCTGTGATGTAACCAATACAATAAATCTTAAAAAGGGAAAAATTTTTAGGATTTGTAAAGGGTCAATTAATCAAGTAAATGAAATAATCTAATTAATGATTATTAAAGAACGGAATGAATGTAGCTGTGTATATACATTTAGGACAAGAGGCAGTTGTAAAATTAGATGAAATTATTGGTATTTTCGATTTGGAGAAAACATCACTATCTAAAAATACAAAAATGTTTTTATCCAATTCGACAAAGAAAAAACAAGTTATAACGGTTTCATATGAAATGCCAAAATCTTTTGTTGTAGTAGATTGTACAGAAAAAATCAATGGGAAAAGATTAAGAAAAGCAAATGTTTATATATCACAAATTTCTTGTTCAACACTGAAAAAAAGATCAAAATCGTAGGAGAGTTGATAATTTTGAAAAGTAATTTTGTGAAAGTAATTAAAATAAATTGCGGAGGTAAGGTTAAGTGGATAATATTCCAGTAAATGAAAATTATGGTGCAAACCAGATACAGGTATTAGAAGGATTAGAGGCAGTTAGGAAAAGACCCGGTATGTACATTGGTTCAACTGGGCCTCGTGGTCTTCATCACCTTGTATATGAAATTGTGGATAATGCAATTGACGAAGCACTTGCAGGGTTTTGTGATGAAATAAATGTTGAAATATTACCAGGTAATGTTATCAAAGTAAGTGATAATGGTCGTGGAATACCAACAGGAATACACGCAAAAGAAGGAATTTCCGCTGCAACAGTTGTATTTACTATTCTCCATGCAGGTGGTAAATTTGGCGGTGGTGGATATAAAATGGCAGGTGGACTACATGGAGTTGGTGCATCTGTTGTTAATGCGCTTAGCGAATGGTTAGAAGTAACTGTTAATGATGGGGAAAACACGCATTTTCAGCATTTTGAGCGTGGACATTATGATGAGCAAATGAAAATAATAGGACAAACTCAGAAAAAAGGAACAACAGTAATTTTTAAAGCTGATCATGAAATATTTGAAGATACAAAATATGAATATGATATTTTGCTAACAAGATTAAGAGAACAAGCATTTTTAAATGCAGGTATTAAAATTGTTATTACAGATTCAAGAGATAGTGAAAACATTGTTTCAGAAAAACTACACTACGAGGGCGGCATAAAAAGCTTTGTAGAACATATTCATAAAAGAAAACAGTTGGAAACTTTACATGACGAAGTCATATATATATCAAAAAATGATGGTGATTCAATAGCAGAAATTGCTATGCAATATAACGATAGTTATAACGAACTTGTTCTTTCTTTTGCAAATAACATTCACACTGTTGATGGAGGAACCCACGAAACTGGTTTTAAAAATGCGCTAACTCGTGTTTTTAACGATTATGCTAAGAGATTTAATTTATTAAAAGATAGTGACAAGAACCTTAGTGGTGAGGATGTTCGTGAGGGTTTAACAGTAATTATTAGTATTAAACTTACAGACTGCGAGTTTGAGGGACAAACAAAGGGCAAACTTGGAAATCCTGAAGCCCGTCCATTAGTCGAGGGATTAGTAACTGAGAAGCTAACCAATTATTTTGAGGAAAATCCAGCTGTGGCGAGAAGTATTTTTGACAAAGCACTAAACGCACAAAGAGCAAGAGATGCTGCAAGAAAAGCACGTGATTTAACAAGACGTAAATCAGCACTAGAAACGGCTTCCCTTCCTGGAAAGCTTGCTGATTGTTCTGAAAGAGATCCACATCTTACTGAAATATACATCGTCGAGGGTGATTCTGCGGGAGGTTCTGCAAAAGCAGGACGTGATAGAAGATACCAAGCAATTCTTCCTTTATGGGGAAAAATGCTTAACGTAGAAAAAGCAAGAATTGATAAAGTGTATGGAAATGAAAAACTTATGCCAATTGTTACTGCACTGGGAACGGGTATTGGTGATGAGTTTGATATATCAAAACTTAGATATGGAAAAGTAGTAATAATGGCGGATGCCGACGTTGATGGATCACATATTAGAACTCTTTTATTAACATTCTTTTTTAGATTTATGCGACCTCTTGTCGATGAAGGACATATTTATATTGCACAACCCCCTTTATATAAATTGAGTCGTGCTAAGCATGTTCGTTATGCATATTCCGATGAAGAACGTGACCGTTTTATTGCTGAACTTGGCGGAGAAAATAAATTAAAAGTAGATATACAGCGTTATAAAGGTCTTGGTGAGATGGACCCTGAGCAGTTATGGGAAACAACAATGAACCAGGAAAGCAGAATTATTATTAAAGTAGAGAATGATGATGCTGCTAGAGCTGACGAAATATTCTCCATTTTGATGGGCGATAAGGTACAGCCAAGACGTGAATTTATTGAACAAAATGCAAAATACGTTAGTAACCTTGATATATAGAAAAATTAAATGATTTATATTTAGAGGGCAGAATTTGTATCTGTCCCTGTCATAGAAAATTCAATAAAAAATGAGGAGATAAAGATGAAGGAAAAAGATATTGTAAATGATATAGAAAATGAAGAAGTTATTTCGCCAAAAAATGATAAAGAAAAGAAAAATGAATTTTTTGATGGAATAGAATCTGAAGAATTTGATATAAAAACAAAATTTGAAAGTACAACATTAGAACAATTAGAAGACCTTTCAAATAAAGAGGGATTGTCAATAGATTATTCTTTTAATGGAGTGGAAATTACCGAGGGATTAAAACTTTTTCAAAAAGAAACGATATATAAAAAAAATATGATATATACACTTATCTTAATCGTTATTTTTACTTTGTATATGATTGGACTAGTAAAAAATCCAACTAATTTCTTATCAATGTTTCTGTCAACTTTATGTGTAGCTTTAGTAGGATTTATATGGTATTTGCCAGCTAATCATGCAAAAAAGATTGCAAAGGCAGCAGACAGCGGAAATTTGAAATTTAATATGACTGTATATGAAGATTGCGTGAAAATTGGAGAGAATGATTCAAGTTTTATTTTAACGTTCAATAATGAAATAACAAAAATATACGAAACTGTAGATTTATATATTTTAACTGCAGGAAAAGAAAGAATATTTATACTCCCTAAGAGGTTTTTAGACGCAGAACAAAATTTTGAAGTAAGAGAAAAATTTAAAAGTGCAATGAAAGAATATTATATAGCAAAGTAGAAATCTGAAATTTTAATTAGACTTATAAGATAATGGATTTTGGGAAAATAATTCAAGAGGTGAAAGAATTTTGTATATAAACGAAGGAACAAAGGTAATTCCGGTAGATATTGAGAAGGAAATGAGAAAGTCATTTTTAGATTACTCAATGTCTGTAATAGTATCTCGTGCACTACCTGACGTTAGAGATGGATTAAAACCAGTTCATAGAAGAATACTTTATACTATGTATGAGAATGGACTATACCCTGACAAGGCATATAGAAAATGTGCTGATACGGTTGGTTCTGTTCTTGGTAGGTATCACCCTCATGGTGATGCATCTGTTTATGATGCACTTGTAAGACTTGCTCAGGACTTTTCTTTAAGATACCCTCTAGTTGACGGTCACGGAAACTTTGGTAGTGTTGACGGTGACCCTGCCGCTGCATACAGATATACTGAGGCAAGAATGAGCAAAATGGCAATGGAAATGATGACAGACATAGATAAGGAAACAATTGATTTCAATTCAAACTATGATGATCGTTTACAAGAGCCAACAATGTTGCCATCTCGTTTTCCTAACCTTTTAGTAAATGGATCAACTGGTATTGCGGTTGGTATGGCAACAAATATCCCTCCACATAACCTATGTGAGGTTATTGATGCTGTAAATATGCTTATTGATAATAAAGATGCTGATGTTTTTGAAATAATGGAATATATAAAAGGACCTGACTTCCCTACTGCCGGTATTATAATGGGATACTCAGGAATAAGGTCTGCATATGCAACAGGAAGAGGAAAAATAACTCTTCGTGGTAGAGCAGAAATACAGGATTTTAAAAATAACCGTTTTAGAATTGTTGTAACTGAACTTCCTTATATGGTTAATAAAGCTCGTCTTATTGAAAACATTGCCAATCTTGTTAAGGATAAAAGAATTGAAGGAATTTCCGATTTGCGTGATGAATCTGACCGTAATGGAATGCACTTAGTTATAGAGCTTAAACGTGACGCAAACCCTCAAGTTGTTCTTAATCAACTATATAGATATACACAGTTGCAAGATACTGTTGGAGTTATAATGATTGCCCTTGTTGATGGACAACCAAAGGTATTGACACTAAAAGAATGCCTTGAGCACTATATACATTTCCAATCAAAAGTAATTAGACGTAGAACAGAATTCGAGTTGAAAAAAGCAAAAGAACGCGAACACATTTTAGAGGGCTTGAAAATTGCAATCGATTTTATTGATGAAGTTATTGCAATTATTCGTGCTGCCGAAGATCAACCACAAGCAAAAATAAAATTAATTGAACGTTTTGGATTAACTGAAATTCAATCAACTGCAATTGTGCAAATGAGATTAGGACAACTTTCTGGATTGGAAAGACAAAAAATCGAAGATGAATTGGCAGCATTGCTTATTAAAATTGCTGATTTAGAAGAAATACTTGGGGATGAAAGCTTAGTTTTATCAATCCTTAAAAAAGAAATATTAGAAATTAAAAAACGTTTTGGTGATGAGCGCCGTACTGAAATACAAGCGGTAACTGGTGAAGTTGATATTGAAGATTTAATTCCAGAGGAAGAATGCGTAGTAACACTTACTCACTTTGGATATATCAA